>JAFXCU010000028.1 GCA_017521345.1 Ruminiclostridium sp.
GCCATGGCCCGCAAGGTCTGCACCAAACTTTGAGAACAGGAGAAAACGCGATGTTTACCGGCTTTTCCGATGCCACGGTGGATTTCCTCTGGGGCATCCGCTTCAACAATGAAAAACCGTGGTTTGAGGCCCACAAGCAGGAGTACATCGACCACGTCCAGGAACCTCTGCGCCAGCTGGCCAAGGAGGTATATGAGAGATTTACCGCCAAGTACCCCGACCTGCCGCTGAACCTGAAGATCAGCCGCATCTATCGGGATGCCCGCCGCCTCCACGGCCGTGGTCCTTACAAGAGCAACCTGTGGTTTACCCTGCGGATGGCAGGGGAGGACTGGGCCCAGATGCCTGCCTTCTGGTTCGGCATTCACCCCTCCAGCTACAACTACGGCATGGGGGTCTTTGACGCCAAGCCTGCCTATATGGCCCGGTTCCGAAAGGAACTGGATGAGCACCCCGATGACTTTAGGAAGCTGGCCAAGGCCTTTGAGAAGCAGACCAGATTTGTCCAGGGAGCAGACTCCTACAAGCGTCCCAAGGGGAATCCCCCTGCGCCCCTGGATCAGTGGTATAACTGCAAGGGGATCGACATGGGCTGCTACCGTCAGGTGGACCAGCTTCTCTATAGCCGGGACCTGGTGGAGGACATCCTGGAGGGTTTTGACCAGCTCATGCCCTACTATCACTACTTTGCCGCCCTGGGCCGCCGGGGTGAGTGAGGTTCATTTTAAGATCTGGAATCGGTTCCGGTGATAGGTGAGGATCCCCTCGGCCTGCATCCGGGAGAGTTCCCGGGAGAGGGCGCTTCGATCTGCCCCCAGATAGGTGGCCATGCTGGCCCGGTCGAAGGGGATGGTGAAGGCGTCCCCCTTTTCCGCCGCATACTGGGACAGGAAGGTGATGAGCTTCATCCGCAGGGTGTTTCGGGACAGGATCTGGACCCGCTGATTCATGGTCAGGGTCCGGTTGGCCAGACAGGCCACATATCGGTTGGCCAAGTCCTGGTCCAGGGGACCAGCAGGGGAGAGGGGGGCCTTGATGCGCTCTGTACTCATCCACAGGATTTCCGCTTCCGTGACAGCACAGATATAGATGGGGGCATCGGTGCCCAGAAAGGCATAGGCCTCTCCGAAGAGATCGCCGGGTTCCACATGGTTCATGATGATGTGGTGGCCGTCAATGTCGTCCATGTACACCTGGACGGTTCCCGACAGCACCAGGCCGAACCGCTGGAGAGGGAAGGAGACCTGGTGAAGGAACTCTCCCTTCTGATAGGTTCTGGTTTTGCCGTCGAAATAGGTCAGGGCATAGGTCTTCTCCTGGGTGGAAAGCCCTTGAAACAGGGGGCAGTTGTCCAAAAGGGGATGGGACTGCATGTGTGACACCTCCGTATGATACTGACTCTATTATAGAAAAAGTCCGTTGCTTTTGCAACGGACTTTTTGCTTATGCAGATTCTGCAGTCTGGGCCTGGACGGCCTCGATGTCGTACTGCTGGCCCAGAATGTTGTGGCAGCCCTCCAGGGCGTACTGGAGCTTGCTGTACACATTGGCGGACACCAGGGAGGTGTCGCCGGACTCGTAGGCGTCCATACCTGCGTGGACGTCCATGATGAGGTACTGGTCGCTTGCACCGGCACCCCGGTTCAGCACCAGCAGGGGCACGTAGTTGATACCGGTGACGGTGGTCTCGCCGGTCTCGAAGTTCTTGGTGAGCTCCAGGTTCAGAACGGCGGTGGTGTCAGTGTAGTTTACGTTGACCGTGGCGGGGCTCTGGTTGGACACGAAGTTGCCCAGAGAATAGCTCACAAAACCAGTGCGGGTGGAGCCGTCGGGCAGGGTGACGGTGCGCTCAGCCTGGATGGGCTGGGGCACGTGGGAGTGGCTGCCCAGAATGATGTCGGCCCCGTTGGCGATGAGGAAGTCGGCCACCTGGTTCTGATAATCGTTCTGGGTGAACTGATACTCGATGCCCCAGTGGATCATCACGGCGATGGCATCGGCCTCCAGGGACGCTGCGTGGGCCAGCTCGGCCTTCAGCTTGGCCTCGTCCAGGGTGGAGCACTCGGCCATGTAGTCGGTGTTGAACCGGTTCAGGCAGAAGCTGTTGCTGTCATTGATGGGAATGCCGTTGGTGCCGTAGGTGTAGCTCAGGAAGGCCACCTGGATGCCGCCCACATCCACCACTTCCACACCCTTGTTTTCGTCGTACTCGGCCTGGGTGCGGAAGGAGCCCACGTGCTCCAGTCCAGCGGCGTCCAGGGTATCCAGGGTGCGGACCACGCCGTTGAAGCCCTTGTCCATGGAGTGGTTGTTGGCGGTGGAGACCAGGTCGAAGCCGATCTCCTTCATATTATAGGCCAGGGCGTCGGGAGCGCAGAACTGGGGATAGCCGGAGTAGGGAGGACCATTCAGGGTGGTCTCAAAGTTGGCCACGGCGTAATCAGCCTCCTGGATCCAGGGTGCCACCTGCTGGAAGCAGTGCATGTAGCTGTAAGTGTCGGTGGCAGCGTCGTAGGCGTCCTTGGTCTGGGGGGAGTGGCTCATGACGTCGCCGCAGACCGCCAGGGTGGCGGTGATGGGATCGGGATATTCGGTGGGTTCCTTCTGCTCCTGCTGGACTTGGTCGCTTCCGGTCTCCTTGTGGCTGGAGCCGCCGGACTTGTTGTCCTGGCGGATGCCCAGGGCGATGAGCAGGGCACACACAACAACCAGGATCACCGCGAAAGATAGTAATTTTTTATTCATAATGGGTCCTCGTTTCAGCGGATAAAGTTGGTGTAGGACTTCCGGGGAAGCTCGGGCACAGGGACCTGTGCCTTGCCGACCTCCATGGCTTTCATCACAAAGGCCATGCTCTGGGCCAGGACCTGGAGGGTCTGGACGCCCTCGGCATCCTGGGCCACCTCGCCGGGCTTGTTGCCGTAGATCAGGGGCCAGTACAGGGAGCCGGGCATGATCATCTGGGCGTAGTTGATGTAGTGGACCAGCTCGTCCATGGCGTTGACTGCCCCGGCCCGGCGGGCCACGGTGACGGGTACACCCACCTTGAAGCGGAACTGGCGGCCGTTGTTCATGTCGATGCAGCCCATCCGGTCCATGAAGCAGCGCATCCCGCTGGTGATGGAGGCGAAGTAGACGGGGGAGGCGAAGACCACACCGTCTGCCTGGATGAGCTTCTGATACATCTCGTTGAGCCCGTCGTCGGGCAGGGTGCAGGTATGGGTCTTGGCACAGCGGAAGCAGCCGGTGCAGGGGGCCAGCTTGCTGCCGATGTGCATGACTTCGAATTCAATGCCCTCCTGGGCGAAGACCTCTCCCATCAGGTCCAGGGCGGCCTTGGTGTTGCCGTTGGCCTTGGGGCTGCCGTTGATGCCAATGATTTTCATGTGTGTGTTCCTCCTGTTTCAGCGGTTGTAGAGAGCGGCGGCTGCGGAGCCCACGGCAAGCATATCCTTGCCGGTGCAGAGGGTGATGTGGTGGCCCAGCACGTCCTGGGTGAAGGACTGCATCAGACTTTCCAGCCGCTCCTTGAGAGCGGGGATCTCCAGGGCCTCGCCGAACGCACCCAGACAAGCGGGAGCCTCAGGGTCTCTGCCGATGCTGGCAAAGGAAGCCATGGCGGAGAGCATGGCGCAAACCAGACGGACGGGGCGGTCCAGGACGGCGTTGGCCAGGAAAAGACCGATCTCACGGTCCTGGGGCTCCCGGCAGAAGTGGGCGATGGTTCCACCTTCTATGGGGTCGTTGAGGAACTCGATGACGGAAGCCAGGTCCATGGTGGTCAGAGACAGGAAGTCCCGGCTGCAGCCAAAGGACAGAAGCTTGCGCTCGGCGGCTTTCAGCATCACCAGACGGTAGGTGTCGCCGATATAATCGGTGGAGACTGCCTTGAGCAGCAGGTCCAGGCCGGGACCGTAGCAGTCTCGGTCCTTGGGCAGGTCGGCCATGCCGAAGGGGATCTGCTCAAAGGAGGAGAAGCCGCAGTCCATGAGCATCAGGTGGCTGGGGATGGCCAGCCAGCGGACGATCATGGAGCCGGGGGCGGCAAAGCTGCCGTCAATGTGGGTGCCCCAAACCATGCCTTGATACCGGCTCTGGCTGGGGTTCTCCACAGCGGCGGCCAGCTGGACAGCGCCGGGCTGGGGGACAGCCACCAGATTCAGGTCAGAGAAGCCGCGCTCGCTGAACTCCTCCCGCAGGATGGACAGGATGGGACGGTTTTCGTAATCGCTGATGTCCATGGTGCCGGGGAAGCGGCGGATGCAGGCATCCCCCTTGCTGTCATAATCCATGGGGAAGGGGAGGCACAGGGCCACGTCCTTTGCCTGGTCCAGCATGGGTTCCAGCAGCTCGGCAGCGGCGAAGAGCAGGTCCTCCAGGGGGGCGGGATAGTCACGGCCGGGAACGGGGAAGCTGTCCTGGTCGGTGATTTCAGGTTTGCCGTCCTGGAAGGTCACCAGGCTGACCCGGACCTCTTGATCGTCGATTTCTGCTACAGCCACGGGCTGGCCATCGGGCAGGGTGCCGAAGGGTTTCAGGAAGGTGGGGAGCATGGGGATGGAGGACTTGCCTCCGTAAAGGGAAATACGCATCTGCGTCAGAAAAAGTTGGGTGAGAGTGCGCAGGTCCATGTCCTGTTCGGACAGGCAGCAGGAGGCCAGCAGACCTTCCAACTGTGCGCGGGTGGTGGTATCCATGGGGAAACCTCCTTTTCAGCAAAAGAGTCGTGCCTCCATTATACCATCTTTTTGGGAAAGTAAAAGCCCCGGAGTGAAATCCGGGGCGTAAAAAAAGAGACTGGCCGAAGCCAGTCTCTTTGATTAAGCTTTGTGGGAAGATTATGCGTACATAGCCTTCTTGTACAGAGCCTCGACGTCCTTCAGGGTGGTGATTCTGGGGTTGACCATGACGTTGCCGGACTTCATTGCGTCGACTGCCATCTGAGGAATCTTGTCCTCGGTGACACCAACGTCTGCCAGGCAAGCGGGGATGCCCAGATCCTTGTTCAGCTGACGCAGAGCAGCGCACAGATCCTCAGCGACGAAGTCAGCACCGGCCTTCTTGCCAGTGATGTACTCGTAGATCTTAGCATAGCGCTCGTCGGATGCCAGTGCATTGTACTCGAAGCAGGTGGGCATCAGGACTGCGTTAGCAACACCGTGTGCAACGTGGAAGAAAGCGGAAACGGGGTGAGACATAGCATGGATGTCGCCCAGACGGTTGTTAGCGAAAGCGATGCCAGCGAAGGTGGAGCCCAGCATCATGTCGCAAGCTGCGTCGACGTCGTCACGGCGAGCAACGAACTTACGGATGGAGCGGCCGATCAGCTCCATTGCCTTCTCAGCCATAGCCATGGAGAAGGGGTTAGCAGCGGTGTTGATGTAGGATTCCATAGCGTGGATCAGAGCGTCGACGCCGCAAGCTGCAGCGACGGAAGCGGGAGCGGTCATGATCAGCTCGGGATCCAGAACTGCGTAGGTGGGAGAGATCTGGGGGCCCAGGACGGACAGCTTGTAGTTACGAGCTTCGTCGGTGATAACTGCAGCGACGGTAACTTCGGAGCCGGTGCCTGCGGTGGTGGGAACTGCGATCAGGGTGTCGATGGGGCCGGGAACCTTGCCAACGCCTTCGTAGTCGCCGATGGTGCCGCCGAACTTAGCAACGACGCCAACTGCCTTAGCAACGTCCATGGGGGAGCCGCCGCCCAGAGCGATGATAGCGGTGCAGCCAGCAGCCTTGTACTGAGCAGCGCACTCGTCGACGCAGTCGGTGGTGGGGTTGGGAACGACGTCCAGGTACTCAGCGTACTTCAGGCCAGCGTCCTTGATGATGGCGCGAACCTTGTCGACAACACCGATAGCTTCCAGACCGCGGTCGGAGATCAGCATAACGTTGTCAGAGCCAGCAGCCTTCAGGAAAGCGGGCAGCTTCTTCAGGGAGCCCAGACCGAACTGGCAATCCTGAGGAATGATGAAACCAAAATCGTTAATCATAGTAATCTATTCCTTTCCAAAATTGTACTCATTTGCAATTTATGTAGATTGACCAAATCCCGAATGGAGTCAGCCAACCTGCTTGCACGTTTAGTATAACATTGAAACCGTGAACTGGCAAGTTATTCCCACTTGAAAATATGTAACAAGAATAGGATGTTCTTTTTGTTTACAATGTACACTTGACAGGTGAAAAGAATTGGTTTTACAGTCTGAACGCATAAAAATCCGTCAATTTGCAACAAACGACTGGGGCCAACGGGGGAGAATCACAAAAACCTCCGAAAACCACCCCTTTTTGGGGAGGAGACCGGAGGTTTTCACTAAATGTTGTGTTTTTTCCAGCAGAATTCTCTGCCGCTCCACAGGGTCCTCATAACGGCAGGATTCTGACCTTTTTACACATAAAAATGCCCCGCACCGGCCGTGGGGA
>JAFXCU010000029.1 GCA_017521345.1 Ruminiclostridium sp.
ATTCCCTGGCCATTGCCGGAGAGATCCTCTTCTATCTGTCCCGGGCGGGGGTGGTGGCCTATTCCGGCGGGATCCCTCAAACCATCTCCGGCCCCCTGGGCACCCAGCGATACCGCAATGGCGTTGCCGGATCCGACGGCCAGAAGTATTACATCTCCATGCAAGACCAGGAGGACAACTGGCACCTGTTCGTCTATGACACCCAGCACAAGATCTGGGTGCAGGAGGATGACAGCCATGCCCTCCGTTTTGCCTGGAATGGGGCTCTGTATCTTCAGGAGGCTGATGATGCCGGGAGGGTTTGGCTCTGCGGCAATCCCAGGGAGATCCCGGCCGGAGCTGCGCTGGAAGAGCCAGTGGAAAGTATGGTGGAGTTTGCGGACTTTGTGGAGTATTCCCCCAACAAAAAGGGGGTCAACAAGGTGCAGATCCGCATGGAGACAGAGAAAGAGGCGTCGGTGATCATTCAGATCCAGTACGACTCGGACGGTGTCTGGCACACCGTTCGCACCGTTGCCCCCGGCACCAAGCGCAGTGAGGTCCTGCCCATCCTCCCCCGGAGATGTGACCACTACCGTCTCCGGTTTGAGGGGAAGGGGCAGTGGTATCTCTACGCTCTGACCCGGGAGTATTACACCGGAAGCGATTACTGAACGAAAGGAGTGTGAACCATGGCAAGAAAATACACCTACGATGAGTTCGAGGCCGCCGCCAGCAGTGCCGGTCTGCTGAGCGAGTTCAGCGACGCTGACCTGAAGCTGGCCAGGGAGAACCCGGATGCCGGTATGTCCATCCTGAACTATAAGAAGGACTACCATGCGGCAACTGACGATGAAGGCCGGGCCGCCGCCAACAAGGGGGCAGAGTCCGTCCGTACTTCCTTCGGGGAATACAGCGGCGGAAAGGACGGCTCCAAGTTTTACTCCACCCCGCTGTCCCCCAACAGCTTTGACTTTGGGTCGGCTCCTACTTATAACAGCCGATATGATGGCCAGATCAATACTCTGCTGGACCAGATCATGAACCGGGAGGACTTCAGCTACAACGCAGAGACCGACCCGCTCTATGGCCAGTACCGGAAGGAATACACCCGGGAAGGGAAGCGGGCCACGGCAGACGCCCTGGCAGAAGCGGCCGCGGCCTCCGGCGGGATTCCCTCCTCCTATGCCTCTACGGCGGCGGGGCAGGCTGGGAACTACTACGCCAGCAAGATGACCGACAAGATCCCGGAGCTGTACCAGCTGGCTTTTCATAAGTACATGAACGAGGCCAACCTGAAATACTCCGACCTGGCTGCCTTCCAGTCTGCAGAACAGAGTGATTTCGACAAGTTCCTGGCAGAGCTGAGTCAGTTCAACACCGACCGATCCTTTGCCTACGGCCAGCACCTGGACGAGATCGACAGCCAGACCCTGGAGCGGAACGAGGCTCTGGACAAGGCCGTCCTGGCCGGGACCTACGGGGACTATTCCTATCTGAACGACATGGGCATCAACACCGATGACATCAGCGGGATCACCGACTGGGAGAAGGAGTTTGCCCTGGCAGAGGCCATTGCCAATCTGACCGGGGACACCAGCTATCTGTATCAGCTGATGGGGAAGATGAGATAATGGAGGTGGGTACATGGCACTGACCGATACCCAGGCGAAGATCATCGCCGCAAACAGAAAGAAACGGGAGGAGGAGGAGATCCGGAGCCTGGCTGCTGCTATGCTGGTCAAGTCCACCAAGCCGAAGACCTCTTCTTTCCCTGCTGTTACGCCCTCCAGAGTGGTCGCCAATCAGGTGACCACTCCCCTCAAAGAGGAGAAACCGTCCTCTAAGAGGACCACCTACACGAAAGTTTCTCCTATCCTTGCGGATATGGTGGGAAGCTATGGTCTGCGAAACAAGATGACTGACAACGCCGGCCGTTTGTATACCCCACTGGATATTATCCGGGACCGACACTCGATCGGCGACACGGCCCAGACTCTGGCCTATCGAGCCAAGCACTATAACGGCGGCGACTGGCGGGAAAATCTCCGGAAGGCTGCCGAAGAGAAGGTCAAGAGACAGGAGGAACTGGCCAAATATACGCTTTCTGATGCTGACCAACAGCTGCCCGCTTCCCGACGCCAGATGGTCCTGGAGGCAAAGGATGCCTGGGCCAAAGCCGAGGAGGCAGGGGATCAGAAGGCTATGACACGGGCCCACCAGAAGGCCGAGAATGTCCGTGGCTGGTCCGGCTACTCCGGCGGCGTGACCGGAAACGAGTATATCACGGCTGAACTCACCGATACTGACCGGCGTAAACTGACGGAGGCCGGACAGAACCGTCTGAAGAAGGCCCTGTTGGACCGGCAGAAAGCCATTGAGAACGGAGACATCCAGGCTCAGATGAAGGCATCTGAGAAGATCGTCGCCATTCGTAACGACCCAGCCTCCCTGCGACAGCCAACCGTAGGCAAGGAGTCTCTGGATGCCCATGGACGCACGGTGGAGAGAGACGTCATGACCGCTGAGGAGGCCAGGAACTTTGAACGCCGCTTCCAGGAGGGTCTGTACTCCACGATGGCTGCGGTCCCTGGCTCCCTCCTGTCCTTCCTGGAGACCACCGACCAGGCCATCGACAACGATGTGGTGGAGCGGAACCGGGCATATCTGCAGGATAAGGCCAACCGTCTGTATGAATACCAGGCGAAGCTGGACATGGTCCTCAAGGGTGAGGGAGACCCCTCCTGGGGGAGTTCGTCCTGGCTGGAACAGCAGGTGCGGATCGCGGAGAATGCCAAGCGCTTGCTGTCCCAGGGCACGAATGTGGACCCCAATCTCCCCGGGCAGACCTTGATGCGGAAGTCTGGCGAAGCTGCCGCCCGGGCTCTGGATGGGGTGGAAGGGTGGAG
>JAFXCU010000030.1 GCA_017521345.1 Ruminiclostridium sp.
CACCAGCTGGGCACGCGGCAGCGCAGGTTCTGACTAACGTCCCCGCGCGCCAGCCGGTGGCGCGCCATGGCCGGCCTGCCGATATAGAAAGCAGGATTCCCGCAATCAGAGAAAGGGGTCCAGGGGAAAGAAACTCTTTCCCCTGGCATTCTTTCCCCCATTTCTCATGGGAGAAATGGGGCCCGGCCGGAGGCCCCCAATCACATGGCAGAGGACGCATACCTGCAGATAAAAAGAAAATGCGCGCACTGGATATCACAGTGCGCGCATTCTTGTTTCCCTGTTAGGGTCGCTGAACTAAATAATTAGTCGACGAAGCCCAGAGCCTTGGGATCGGTCTCGCAAGCGTCTTCGCAGCCGCCGCAGTCGATGCACTCGGAAGTGACGATGCAGACTTCCTTGCCGTCAACGGTGCCTTCGATGATAGCGCCGGTGGGGCACTCGTCGATGCACTTCTTGCAGAAGGTGCACAGTTCAGCGTTAATTGCATATGCCATGGGTAGGTACCTCCAATAAAAATTTTTCTTGGCACATATGATTGTACCACATCTTTTCAAAAATGCAATTCCTAAATCATAATTTTTTTCGGATATTTTCACAGTTTTTGGGCAAACTCGGAACAGCCCTTGATGGGTTTCCTCCAAAAAGGGCCCATCTGCGGCAAGGAGCAAAAGTTAGCGACAGGCAAACTTCATTCCAGTCAAGACAGGGAAAATCCCCCCACATATTGTGGTTTTTACCCTCAGAAAGGCGGTCGAATACCATGGAACACCCCAGCCGTACCCAGCCCATCCCGGGCAGCGTCACCCCCGGTCTGGAGGGCGCCCCCTCCACAATAACCCACGAAAACCGCATGAAATCCGTCATCCCCCTTTCCCAGCCTCAGGCTGACATTAGAGAGGAGGGATCCCCATCCAAGCCGTGACCTTTACCCTCCAGGCCAGAGCCAGCCTGGGCTCCGCCGGGACCTTCTCCCAGAGCCTGGGCCATGACTACGTGGGAAGCGAGCACCTCCTGCTGGGCCTCCTGCGCCACCCCCGGTGCGGAGCCGCCCAGGTCCTGCGGTCCCAGGGCCTCACCTGCCGGGCCCTCCGCCAGGAGCTGGCCGCCCAGAAGGGCACCGGCTCCCCCCTGCCCCTGGCCCGGGACCTCACCGCCAACCTGGGTAAGGTCCTGGAGCGGGCGGTGGCCGAGAGCCGCAGGCTGGGCCACCGCCAGGTGGGCTCCCGCCATCTTCTGCTGGGGGTCCTGTCCCAGGAGACCGGCGGTGGCTTCCGCCTCCTGACCCAGGCAGGCAAGGACCCCAAGACCCTCTACAGCCAGGTGATGGCCTCTCTGGGGGGCTCGGGCGGGGCCTTTTCCCGGTCCCAAAGCCAACAGGAATACGCCCCGCCCACCTCTGCCGTCTCCACCCGCCTCCTGGACCAGCACACCCGGGACATGGTCCGGCTGGCCAGCCAGGGGTCCTACGACCCGGTCACCGGACGGGAGGAGGAGATCCGCCGGGTCATCCAGATCCTCATCCGCCGGTCCAAGAACAACCCCCTCCTCCTGGGTGAGCCCGGGGTGGGCAAGACCGCCGTGGCCGAGGGCCTGGCCCAGAAGATGGCCGCCGGTCAGGTCCCCGACCAGCTCCGGTCCAAGCGGCTCCTGGCCCTGGACCTGCCCTCGGTGGTGGCGGGCACCAAGTACCGTGGAGAGTTCGAGGAGCGGATGAAAAACATATTAAGTGAGGTCCACCGGGCGGGGAACGTCATCCTCTTCCTGGACGAGCTCCACACGGTCATCGGGGCGGGAAGCGCCGAGGGGGCCATTGACGCCGCCAACCTCATCAAGCCCGCCCTGGCCCGAGGGCAGCTCCATCTCATCGGGGCCACCACCAGTGAGGAGTACCGAAGGATCATCCGGAAAGACGCCGCCCTGGAGCGGCGGTTCCAGCCCATCCAGGTGACCGAGCCCACCGGACCCCAGGCCCTGGCCATCCTCCAAAGTCTGGCTCCCCGGTACAGCCACCACCACGGCCTCACCTTCGCCCCCGACGCCATGGAGGCGGCGGTCTCCCTGTCGGTGCGGTACCTGGCCGACCGGCGGCTCCCCGACAAGGCCATCGACCTGCTGGACGAAGCGGCCTCCCAGGCCCGGATGTCCCTGCTGGAGCCCCCCGAGGATCTCCAGCGGCTGGAGGAACGGGTCCAGACCGCCGCCAGGGAGCGGGACCAGGCCATCGCCCGCCACGACTATGAGACCGCCGCCCTGTGCCGGGACGCCGAGGAGAGCTTCCGACAGGAGTGGGAGGCCGGGCTGGAGGCCTGGCAGTCCCACCGCACCGAGCCGGTGGTCACCGGAAAAGAGGTGGCCGCTGTGGTGAGCCAGTGGACGGGCATCCCCCTGTCCGCCCTCACCCAGCAGGAGACCCAGCGGCTCCTGACCCTGGAGGACCACCTGGCCCGGGAGGTCTCCGGCCAGGACCAGGCGGTGAAGGCCGTGGCCCAGGCCATCCGCCGGAGCCGGGCGGGTCTGAAGGAGCCAGGACGTCCTGCAGGGTCCTTCCTCTTCCTGGGCCCCACGGGGGTGGGCAAGACCGAGCTCTCCAAGGCCCTGGCCCGGTTCCTCTTCGGCACAGAGGAGGCCCTCATCCGCCTGGACATGACCGAATTCAGCGAGCAGCACACCGCCTCCCGGCTCACCGGCTCCCCGCCCGGCTATGTGGGCCACGAGGAGGGAGGCCAGCTCACCGAAGCTGTCCGCCAGCGGCCCTACGCCGTTCTTTTATTTGATGAGCTGGAGAAGGCCCACCCGGACGTGTGGGGGCTGCTCCTCCAGATCATGGAGGATGGCATCCTGACAGATTCCCAGGGAAAACGGGCAGATTTCCGAAACACTGTGCTCATCATGACCTCCAACGTAGGGGGAGGAAAGCTCTCCAACGGGGTCCCCCTGGGCTTCTCCCCGGAGGGGGACCAACAGGCCAGCGAGGCCGCCCTCCAGCGGGAATTACGCTCCGTATTCCGCCCGGAATTTCTAAACAGGCTGGATGAGATCATCCCCTTCCATCCCTTAGGAGAGGCGGAAATGACCGCCATCACCGGAAAGCTCCTGGCCCAGTTGGGGGACCGTCTGAAGGAAAAAGGCGTGACCCTCCGGGTGACCCCGGAGGCCGCCGCACACCTGGCAAAGTCCGGTCACGATCCCCGGTACGGGGCCCGGCCCCTCCGGCGGCTCATCCGCAGCCAGGTGGAAAACCCGGCGGCAGAACTTCTGCTGAAGGGAGAACTTCCGCCAGGAAGCGTCTTGACAGTGTATGAACATTCCGGCCATCTATGTCTGGACCCCCTCCGGAAAACCCCGGAAACTTGACAAATTACTGGATATTGTACACCTATTTTTCCAAAGTTTTCTATTGTCATTCTTCGTCATCTCGGGTATAATAAACTGATATCGTTTATTATATAGGAACCCCTTACCCTATCGAGGTGATAGATATGCTTAGAATCGGTATTGACATCGGCTCCACCACCGTCAAAGTGGTGGTTCTGGATGAATCCAATCAATTACTCTTCCGCTCCTATGAGCGTCATTATTCCAAGGCCCGTGAGCGCACCTGCGAGACCCTCCGCCAGCTGACCGACATGCTGGCCGGACAGGAGGTCCAGCTCCTCATCACCGGCTCTGCCGGTCTGGGCGTGGCCAAGGCCTCCGGCCTGGACTTTGTCCAGGAGGTCTACGCCACCGCCGCCGCCGTCCGGACCTTTATTCCCGGCACCGACGCAGTCATCGAGCTGGGCGGCGAGGACGCCAAGATCATCTTCTTCGGCGGCTCCATCGAGGAGCGCATGAACGGCTCCTGCGCCGGCGGCACCGGCGCCTTCATCGACCAGATGGCCACCCTGCTGAACGTCACCGTCAACGAGCTGGACGCCCTCTCCTTAAAGCACGAGAAGATCTACCCCATCGCCTCCCGCTGCGGCGTGTTTGCCAAGAGCGACATCCAGCCCATCCTGAACCAGGGCGGCCGGAAGGAGGACGTGGCAGCCTCCATCTTCCAGGCAGTCGTCGACCAGACCGTGGCAGGCCTCACCCAGGGCCGTGAGCTCAAGGGCAAGATCGTCTTCCTGGGCGGCCCCCTCACCTTCCTCATGGGCCTGCGGGAGCGCTTCGTGGAGACCCTGAAGCTGGACAGCGACCACGCCATCTTCCCCCAGGACGGCGACTGCTTCGCCGCCATCGGCGCTGCCCTGTGCACCGAGGACAACCCCGGCCAGCCCTTTGAGGCTCTGCTGGAGAAGCTGGAGCACGCCGCCGAGAGCGGCACCCCCGTGGATACCATGCCCCCCCTCTTCACCGACCCGGCTGACTACGAGGCCTTCTCCGCCCGTCACGCCTCCATGACCGTCCCCACGGTGGACCTGTCCACCTATTCCGGGGATGCTTACTTAGGTATCGACGCAGGCTCCACCACCACCAAGATGGTGCTGATCGACCCCGACTGCAACATCCTCTACTCCTTCTACCACTCCAACCTGGGCAACCCCGTGGGCATCGTCCTGCCCCAGCTCCAGGAGATCTACAAGCAGTGCGGGGACCGGGTGACCATCAAGGGCGCCGCCGTCACCGGCTACGGCGAGGATCTCATCAAAAACGCCTTCTCCTGCGATCTGGGCCTGGTGGAAACTGTGGCCCACCTGAACGCCGCCCGTCACTTCTCCCCTGACGTGGACTTCATCATCGACATCGGCGGCCAGGACATGAAGTGCTTCAAGATCCGCAACGGCGCCGTGGACTCCATCCTGCTCAACGAGGCCTGCTCCTCCGGCTGCGGCTCCTTCATCGAGACCTTCGCCAAGGCTCTGGGCCAGAACATCGCGGACTTCTCCAAGATGGGCCTTTTCGCCAAGCACCCCGTGAACCTGGGCTCCCGCTGCACGGTCTTTATGAACTCCTCCGTGAAGCAGGCCCAGAAGGACGGCGCCTCCGTGGAGGACATCTCCGCCGGCCTGTCCATCTCCGTGGTGAAGAACGCCATTTACAAGGTCATCCGTGCCGCCAGCGCCGACGACCTGGGCAAGCACATCGTGGTCCAGGGCGGCACCTTCCTCAACGACGCCGTCCTCCGCTCCTTCGAGCAGGAGATCGGCAGAGAAGTGACCCGCCCCACCATCTCCGGCATGATGGGCGCCTACGGCGCAGCCCTGGCCGCCAAGGAGGCCGGGCTGGACCGGTCCACCCTCCTGCCCCCTGAGGCCCTGGAGAGCTTTACCCACGAGGCCCGTCCCTCCACCTGCAAGGGCTGCACCAACCGCTGCTCCCTGACCATCAACAAGTTCGACGGCGGCCGCCGGTTCATCTCCGGCAACCGCTGCTCCGTCCCCCTGGGCCAGCCCAAGGCGGACATCCCCGACCTCTTAAAGTTCAAGTACGACCACCTGCGGTCCCTGCACGGCAAGGGCAAGGGCACCGGCACCCGGGGACGCATCGGCATCCCCTTCGGCCTGAATATGTATGAGAACCTCCCCTTCTGGTTCGAGCTCTTCACCAGCCTGAACTTTGAGGTGGTCCTCTCCCCCGAGTCCAACCGGGCTCTGTACATCAAGGGTCAGCAGACCATCCCCTCGGACACCGTCTGCTACCCCGCCAAGCTCCTCCACGGCCATGTGATGGCGCTGGTGGAGGAAGGGGTGGACGCTATCTTCTACCCCTGTATGTCCTACAACTTCGACGAGGGTCTGGCGGACAACCACTACAACTGCCCCGTGGTGGCCTACTACCCGGACCTGCTGAACGTGAACGTCCCCGCCCTGGCCAACGTCAAGTACATCCACGACAACATCGGCGTCCACCGCCCCAAGGACTTTGAAAAGAAGGGGGCAGAGCTCCTGGCCCGTGAGTTCGGCATCCCCAAGCGGGAGTCCGTGGCCGCCATCCGCAAGGCCTACGCCGCCTACGATTCCTTCCGCCAGCTGGTGAAGGACAAGGGGGCCGAGTACATCCAGTGGGCAAGGGACAACGGCAGAAAGATCCTGGTGGTGGCCGGCCGCCCCTACCACATGGACCCGGAGATCAACCACGGCATCAACGACCTCATCACCTCCTACGGCTTCGTGCTGGTGACCGAGGACGCCGTCTTCCACCACATGGACAAACAGCCCCGCCGGGTGCTGAATCAGTGGACCTACCACGCCCGCATGTACAACGCCGCCCGGTACGTCTGCACCCAGGACGACATGGCCTTCATCCAGCTGGTCTCCTTCGGCTGCGGCGTGGACGCCATCACCACCGACGAGCTCCGCTCCATCCTGGAAGAGGGGGGCGACCTGTACACCCAGCTGAAGATCGACGACATTTCCAACCTGGGCGCGGTGAAGATCCGCATCCGCAGCCTCATGGCCGCCCTGGAAGCCCGGGACAGACAGAGAGAGGAGGGCCGCTGACATGGCAAAACTGGAATATGACAGCACCGGACGCCTCCTCTTCACCGAGGAGATGCGCAAGGAGTACACCCTCCTGATGCCCCAGATGCTCCCCGTCCACTTCGGCCTCTTCGCCAAGCTCCTCCAGGAGGAGGGCTACAAGGTGGATATGCTCACCAACGAGAGCCGGAACGTCATCGACAACGGCCTGAAATACGTCCACAACGACGCCTGCTACCCCGCCCTGCTGGTCATCGGCCAGCTCATCGACGCGGTGCAGAACTGCGGCTACGACCCCCACAAGGTGGCCCTGCTCATCACCCAGACCGGCGGCGGCTGCCGTGCCTCCAACTACATCCACATGCTCCGCAAGGCCCTGGAAAAGGCCGGGATGGCATACATCCCCGTCATCTCCGTGTCCTTCGGCCTGGAGAAGAACCCCGGCTTCAAGCTGACCATCCCCCTGCTGCGCAAGCTCATCTACGGCATGATGTACGGCGACCTCATCATGAACGTGGCCAACCAGACCCGCCCCTATGAGGTCCATCCCGGGGACACCACCGCCAAGGTAGAGTACTGGCTGAACGAACTGCTGACCCGGTTCGACCACGGCGACGGCATGTCCCGGAAGAAGATGAAGGCCATCCTGGCCGAGATATGCGCCGACTTCCAGTCCATCCCCGTGGCGGGCGAGCCCAAGGTCCGGGTAGGCGTGGTGGGCGAAATTTACATCAAGTTCTCCTCCCTGGGCAACAACCAGCTGGAAAAGTTCCTGCTGGAGGAGGGGGCCGAGCCTGTGGTCCCCGGTCTCACCGACTTTATGATGTTCAAGATCTACAACCGGGTCTCCGACGTGGATATGTTCGGCGGCAGCTGGTTCAAGCAGGCCGTGTGCAAGTTCTTCATGGGCTACATCGGCAAGTGCCAGCAGGACATGATCGACGCCCTGAACCAGGCAGGCTTCCGGGCCCCCGGCACCTTCCACGAGCTTCACGACCTGGTCAAGGGCTACCTGAACGACGGCTGTAAGATGGGCGAGGGCTGGCTCCTCACCGCCGAGATGCTGGAGCTCATCCACACCGGCACCCCCAACATCGTCTGCGCCCAGCCCTTCGGCTGCCTGCCCAACCACATCGTGGGCAAGGGCATGATCCGTGTGCTGAAGGACGACTTCCCGGAGTCCAACATCGTCTCCGTGGACTACGACCCCGGCGCCACCAAGATCAACCAGGAAAACCGCATCAAGCTCATGCTGGCCAACGCCAAGCGGATGGCCGCGGAGGAGAAGAAAGTGCATCACTAAATGAAAAGAACGTTCCCATATCGGGAACGTTCTTTTTTATCGGCAGGGACCCCTCATCCTACTGCGGCGGCTAGGGATCGCTTGGTGATCCTTGCCAGGGACCACAGGCCCTGGGCCAGGTCGGAAGGGGTGAGGGGGGCGAAGTAGCGGCGGTCCTCCTGGGGCGGAAGGCAGCCCCGGATGTCCCCCTCATAGACCAGATACCCGGACAGCAGGAGGGTCAGGTCGTCGGGCTGATAGGTGCAGGGGGCCTTCCCTTCCCCCAGGAAGCCCAGGGTCCCCAGCAGAAAGGCGGCGAACTCCACGCAGGAGTAGGCCTGCCGGACGGCAAACCCCTTGAGGACCGGGAAGGTCAGCACGGAAAACAGATTATATAAGTAAGCAGGGTTGTCCACCATGGCGGACACGGTCTCCTCCACCCACCGGTGCTGTGCCTGGGTGACCGGAAGCCGGTAAACCGCCACGGGGACGGGCCGGCCGTTGCCCATGGTGTACCGGTCCCGGGATTCCCGGACCAGCCCTGCCTGAAGGAGGGCGTACCGGTTGGGCCGGGCGAAGCCGTAGACCTGGCTCAGGTCGGGGTCCAGGGCGATGGACACATGGTTGTATGTCTGCCGGGCCACAGCCCGGATGCACCGGCCGAAGCGGGTCTGGGTCTGGGACAGGATCACGTAGATGGCATTGGGTTCGGTGGGCTTCATGGCAAGCTCTCCTTTCTTTTGTTCTGCCTGAATCATACCGATTTTGACGGCAAACAGCAATAAAGAAAGAATGAAGCTTTCTGAAGATTTTATTAAGAGAAAAGCTCCCTCTGGTGAGGGAGCTTTCGGTTTACTCTTTGGGTTCGGCCTTTGCGGTGCTGCGGGTGGTGAGCCCCAGGCCCAGCTCCTCCTTGAGCTCGGCCTTGATCTCGTCCATCCGGTCGAAAATGGCGGCGATGGCCTCGGTCTCGTCCTGGGGACGCTCCTTGACACCGGCGGCCTTGGCGGCCTCCTTCCGCTTAGCCAGGTCCTTCCGGAAGATAAACTTGAAGACTGTCCGGACGGTGGGCTGGATGAAGAAGAGTTGGGTGAAGAAGGCGAAGGGGAAGTTCAGACACACCAGCTTGAGCCACTCCGCCAGGAAGTGGAAGAGGTCAAAGGGCATGAACTGGAAGGGGTAGTACAGGATGGCGGCGATAAAGCTCATGACAGGGCACATCACCAGGACGGTGCCGCAGATGATCATGCTCTCGAAGATGAAGGGGTGGTCCTTCCGGGGATCAAAGTAGTGGCTGGCGATCCGGAAGGAACGAGGGCTGCCCAGGAGCATCTCCAGGGTGTAGGCCAGGACGAACTCGATGAGGATGACCCCCCAGATGGGGATGTTGTGCCCCAGGACGGACACGCCGCCCATCATGCGGATGGCTTCCAGGACGCCGGAGGCCCCGGTGGCCTCCATAAAGGTGTTTCCGTGGACCACATACAGGCTGTAGAACACGAAGGCGTGGACGGTGATGACCACGGTGACAAAGGCGAAAAACATTCGCTGGGCTCGGTTTCTAGGCATAGCACTCTCCTTATGCGTGAAAATGGACAAAAAAATACACAGGCAGTGCCGCAATACTCTGATCTGTCTGCAAAAGCGCAATATAAACGTGATCAGATTTACGTGCGGTGCACTACATGTGTCTTTTGTCTTTGGATAGAGAAATTGTACCAAAAAATATTTTTCCTTGTCAAAGGACCTTTCCGCCAAAAAAGAGAATAAAAACCGGACAGAGATTGTGCGGTAATGAGAGACACCCATTATCTGGCAGAATATCACTCCCCATCTGCACGTAAATATGTTGACATTGTATATCATATTGCATATAATATAACAGAAAGGAGGCGTCACACATGGCACAAACCAGCATCAACATCCGCATGGATGACACCCTGAAAAAACAGTTTGAGGTCCTCTGTTCCGAGCTTGGCCTCAGCATGAGCACAGCCTTCACCCTCTTTGCCAAGACCATGGTCCGGCAGCAGGGTCTTCCCTTCGAACTCACCCTCCGCACCCCCAACCAGGAGACCCTGGCCGCTATCCAGGATGTGGACCAGCGCAGGAACCTCTCCGGCCCCTACTCCTCCATTGCTTCCCTGAAGGAGTCCCTGGATGCTTGAGATCTATTTCTCGTCAAAGTTCAAAAAGGACTATAAGCGGATCGTAAAGCAGGGCAAAGACCCGGACATTCTCTTTCATGTGGTGGATCTTCTGGCGAAGGAAGAAACCCTTCCGCCCCAGTATCGGGATCACGCCCTCACCGGAAACTACACCGGTCACCGGGAGTGTCACCTTCAGCCCGATTGGCTCCTGATCTACAAGCAGGAGGCCGACCGGCTCACCCTGACCCTCACCCGAACCGGCTCTCACAGTGATCTCTTTTGAAAACACACCAAAAAACAAATGTGCAAACGCCGACGGACTCGGACCAACCGAGTCCATCGGCGTTTTTGCTGTTATGGCCCCCTTGCCTACGGGCTGTTTCCCCATTAAGCCAGACCATGGATGGTGAATGCCTTGTGGTTTCCCTCCCTTTCCCCTTAATTTTCAAAATGTTATATTATTATTTACAATTTATTTCACATAACAGTTGATTCTTTAGCAGAATTGTATATAATAAAAGTATGTCATTGAAAAGGAGGTTTTTCCATGCCGAGAAAACCCAAGGGTACCAAACCCATCGCCAAGACGTCCGCCCGGATGTCCCGGAAAGCGGCTCTCACCAGCGCCCAGCTGGAGAAGATCGACGCTTACTGGCGCGCGTCCAACTACCTGACCGCCTGCCAGCTGTACCTTCTGGACAACCCCCTGCTCAAGGAACCTCTGCAGCCTGAGCACATTAAGAAAAAGATCGTCGGCCACTGGGGCACCTGCCCGGGCCAGAACTTCATCTATACCCACCTGAACCGGGCCATCGTCAAGTACGACCTGAACATGATCTACCTGTCCGGCCCCGGCCACGGCGGCAACGCCATGGTGGCCCACACCTACATGGAGGGCACCTATTCCGAGGTCTACCCCAACATCAGCGAGGACCTGGAGGGCATGCAGCGGCTCTTCAAGCAGTTCTCCTTCCCCGGCGGCATCCCCAGCCATGTGGCCCCCGAGACCCCCGGCTCCATCCATGAGGGCGGTGAGTTGGGCTACTCCCTAGCCCACGCCTTCGGTGCTGTCTTTGACAACCCCTCCCTCATCGCCGCCTGCGTGGTGGGCGACGGCGAGGCCGAGACCGGCCCCCTGGCCACCGCATGGCACTCCAACAAGTTCCTCAACCCCATCGGCGACGGTGCGGTCCTGCCCATCGTCCATCTGAACGGCTATAAGATCCACAACCCCACCATCCTGGCCCGCATGAGCCGCACCGAGCTGGAGAACCTCTTCCGGGGCTACGGCTGGGAGCCCCGCTTCGTAGAGGGCTCCGACCCCGCCGAGATGCACCAGAAGATGGCCTCCGCCCTGGACTGGGCCGTCCGTGAGATCCAGCGCATCCAGGGCCACGCCCGGACCACCGGCGACGACAGCCGCCCCGAGTGGCCCATGATCATCCTCCGTGCCCCCAAGGGCTGGACCGGCCCCAAGGTAGTGGACGGCAACCAGATCGAGGACTGCTTCCGGGCCCACCAGGTCCCCATCGACATGTCCAAGCCCGAGCACCTGGGCCTGCTGGAGGAGTGGCTCAAGAGCTACAGACCCGAAGAGCTCTTCACTGACGACGGCAAGCTCATTCCCGAGCTGAAGGCTCTGGCCCCCACCGGCGACCGCCGCATGGGCGCCAACCCCCACGCCAACGGCGGCAAGCTCCTGCGGGACCTGAAGATGCCCGACTTCCGGGACTACGGCATCGACATCCCCGCCCCCGGCGCTGTGGAGGCACAGGACATGCTGGTCCTGGGTTCCTTCGTCCGGGACGTCATCAAGGAGAACGAGTCCGCCAAGAACTTCCGCGTCTTCGGCCCCGACGAGTCCAAGTCCAACCGCCTGACCACCATGTTCGAAGAGACCAACCGTGTCTGGAACATGCCCGAAGGGGAATACGACGAGTTCCTGGGCCGCTCCGGCCGGGTCATGGACTCCATGCTCTCCGAGCATATGTGCCAGGGCTGGCTGGAGGGCTACCTCCTCACCGGCCGCCACGGCTTCTTCAACAGCTACGAGGCCTTCATCCGCATCGTGGACTCCATGTTCGCCCAGCACGCCAAGTGGCTCAAGACCTGCAACGAGCTGCCCTGGCGGCAGGATATCGCCTCCCTGAACTATATCCTCTCCTCCAACGTCTGGCAGCAGGACCACAACGGCTTCACCCATCAGGACCCCGGCTTCCTGGATCACGTGGCCAACAAGAAGGCCGACGTGGTGCGGATGTATCTACCCCCGGATGCCAACTGCACCCTGTCCGTCTTTGACCACTGCATCAAGAGCCGGAACTACGTGAACGTGATGGTCACCTCCAAGCACCCCAGACCCCAGTGGCTGACCATGGAGCAGGCCGTCAAGCACTGCACCCAGGGCATCGGCATCTGGCAGTGGGCCTCCAACGACCAGTGGGAGGAGCCCGACATCGTGCTGGCCTGCTGCGGCGACACCCCCACCCTGGAGACCCTGGCCACCGTCACCATCGTCCGCCACAACTTCCCCGATGTGAAGATGCGTGTGGTCAACGTGGTGGACCTGATGCGCCTCCAGTCCGACTCCCAGCACCCCCACGGCCTGTCCGACGAGAAGTACGATATGCTCTTTACCAAGGATAAGCCCATCCTCTTCACCTTCCACGGCTATCCCTCCCTCATCCACGAGCTGACCTACAAGCGGAAGAACAAAAACCTCCATGTCCGCGGCTATATCGAGGAAGGTACCATCACCACCCCCTTCGATATGCGCGTGCTGAACAACCTGGACCGCTGGCACCTGACCATGGATATCATCAACCTGCTGCCCGAGAAGCTGGGCAACCGGGGCGCCTTCCTGATCCAGCAGCTCCAGGACAAGCTGGTGGAACACAAGCAGTATATCGCCGAATACGGCCAGGACCTGCCCGAGATCCGGGAGTGGCAGTGGAACCACGGCCTGGGCAACTACTAAGCAATTCTCCCCCATACGCAAAACCGCCCGCCGGGTATCCGGCGGGCGGTTTTATTATCCTTGTTCTGTTTTCTTTTTGGGACGGTCCAAAGCCAGGAAGAGGAACCCGACGGCAAGGCCCTCTGTAACCGTTCCCCAGGGTTTTAGTCCGAGCTGAAGCATGGTCAAAAACAGATTCTGAAAGGGCGGGACCCAGCCCGCAAAGACAATGGCGAGAAAACTCCCACAGCTGGCAAGCCAAATCAGCCCAAACACCAGGCCGATCACCAAGCAAGCCCTTTTGCCATTCTTCTTCAAAGTCAGATTCCAAACGGCGCTGGCAACGAGAAGGGTTCCAAACACAAGAAGGAAAATCACGACTCCTTTGTACACCAGCTCATAGAAATAGAGCTGCCCCATTTGATAGTTCCGTTTGACCCAGGCCTCAATGATCGGCAGCATCCAAAACTTTCCCATTGCCCACATGATGACAGACACAGCAAAACAGATCCCGCCGCCAACAAGCCGCTTCCGGGAGGGCCCCTCCTTGGGTTTCGGCCCATAGAGCAGTTCCATGACCTCCACCCCCAGGGCAGCGGCGATGGCCTCCAGCTGTTCCAGGTCGGGCTGTGAGGCCCCTCGCTCCCAGTTGGACACGGTCTGGCGGGTCACAAACAGACGCTCGGCCAGCTGATCCTGGGTGAGCCCCTGACCGATTCGCAGTTTCTTGATATTGCTCCCGATGGTCATGTATTCCCCTCCCCTCTCACGTTTCTCCTCTGTGCACCCAGAAAAAGAAACACACAGCTGAACGCCGCAGCAATATACATAATGTGATTGCTCTCCATATAGATCAGCGCCACAAAGAGTTCATAGCAGTCCGGCCAGCCTGTAAAAACCATAGCCAGATAACACATCCAACCCAACAGGCTCACCAGACCAAACACCGAGCCAACAATGAGGCAAGCCCTTCGCCCCTGCTTCTCCAGTTGAATGGGCGCCAAACCGGTGATCAAAGTCATCAGCCCCGCCGCAGAGAGCAGGACAGTCACCGTCATGTATCCACAGCGATACCAATACCACCCCGTTACATTATGCATCCGCCGATACCATGTGCTTTTCAGCGGTTCAAAATAAAGGATGGCCCCTGCCCAAAGGGCTGCAGCCAGAACCAAAAGGCCAACGGCAATCAGGACCCGCTTCCTGGAAATCCGAAATCTCTCTTTCGGCCCATAGAGCAACTCCATAACCTCCACCCCCAGGGCGACAGCGATGGCTTCCAGCTGTTCCAAATCAGGCTGAGAGGCACCTCGCTCCCAGTTGGACACCGTCTGGCGAGTCACAAACAGCCTCTCGGCCAGCTGATCCTGGGTCAACCCCTGACCGGTCCGCAGTTTTTTGATGTTGCTTCCGATGGTCATGGCCGCCACCTCCTTTCTGAAAGAATCATACCAAACTCCATGAAAAAAGTCACGCAAAGAACCTTTGCGTGACTTTTTCTGGGTTAAAAGAGGGAAATCTGGCTGGTTTCCGGCATGGTGCCCAGGGCACCGGCCTCCCGCAGCTGCTCCACGTGGGTCTTGGAGACCTTGGGGCAGGCGGCCAGCAGCTCCTCCTGGGAGATGAAGTGCCGTCCCTCTCGGTTCTCCATGATGGAGAAGGCCGCCGACTCGCCCAGACCGGGAATGGAGGTAAAGGGCGGCAGGAGGGAATTGGTCTCAGGATTCATGATGAACTTGGTGGCGTGGGACCGGTAGAGGTCGATGTTCTCGAAGGTGAAGCCACGGAGATAGAACTCGTAGCAGACCTCCAGGGTGACCAGCATATCTTCCTCCACGGCGGCAGCGTCCTTCTCCTTGGCGGTGATCTCCCGCATCTTCTGCTGACAGACCTCCATACCGCGGCACATACAGGTGGCGTCCAGGGCCTTGGCCCGGATGGAGAAGTAGGTGGCGTAGAAGGCCAGGGGGTGGTGGACCTTGAACCAGGCGATGCGGAAGGCCATCATAACATAGGCAACGGCGTGGGCCTTGGGGAAGAGATAGCCGATCTTGGCCAGGGACTCAATGTACCAATCAGGGACGTTGTTGGCCCGCATGGCCTCCTCCCAGCCGTCGTTGAAGCCGCCCTTCTTGACCTTGCCCTTACGGACAGCCTCCATGATGTCGAAAGCCATCTTGGGCTCCACCCCCATCTCCATCAGGTAGAGCATGATGTCGTCGCGGCAGCCCACGGTGGAGTCAACGTCGGCAGTGCCCGAGAGGATCAGGTCACGGGCGTTGCCCAGCCACACGTCGGTGCCGTGAGAGAAGCCGGACAGTCGGACCAGGGTGTTGAACTTCTCCGGCTGGGTGTCCATGAGCATCTGCCGGGTGAACTTGGTGTTGAACTCGGGCACGGCCACAGCGCCGGTGGGGCCCAGGACAGGATCGTTCTCATAACCCAGAGGGGAGGAGTCCGTGAAAATGCGCATGGTATCCGGGTCGTCCAGGGGGATGGTCTTGGCATCCACTCCGGTGAGGTCCTCCATCATGCGGATCATGGTGGGATCGTCGTGGCCCAGAATGTCCAGCTTCAGGAGGTTGTCCTCCATCTTGTGGTAGTCGAAGTGGGTGGTGATGATGTCGGTGCCCGTGTCGTCGGCCGGGTGCTGGACGGGGCAGAAATCGTAGATCTCCCGGTCCTGGGGGATGACCACCATGCCGCCGGGGTGCTGGCCGGTGGTCCGGCGGACGCCGGTGCAGCCCTTGGCCAGACGGTTCTCCTCGGCCTTGGTCAC
>JAFXCU010000031.1 GCA_017521345.1 Ruminiclostridium sp.
ATGTCAACGCTGTCGGCGCTGTGTCTGCCATGGGTCGTGAGCTCTCCACTTCCGTTCTGACCAATGGTAAGGTCTACGTCGACCAGATGGAGACCTGCATGGGTACCGCAGGCGACCTGCTGATCCCCATCAAGGAAGGCGAATACTCTCAGGATCAGATCGTCGGCGAACTGGGCGCTGCCATCAACGGCACCGTTCCCGGCCGTGAGAACGACGACGAGATCACCGTCTTTGAGTCCGTCGGTCTGGGCTGCCAGGACGTGGTTGCCGCTTACATCGCCGTGAAGAACGCCGAGCCCGTTCACACCATCGAGTTCTGATCCAGGGAGGAAATAGCCATGGATATGGAAATGATGAAAAGAAAATATGCCTTCATGCTGGCAAGAGTCGGCCTGAATGTGCAGCCCGGCCAGCCCGTTCTGGTGGATGCCCCCATTGAAGGCGCTTACTTCATGCCCATTTTCGCCGAAGAGTGCTACAAGCTGGGCGCCAGCAATGTTGTGATTCATTACAACGACGAGCCCACCCTGAAGGTTGCTGCCAAGTATCGCAGTGAAGAGGCTGTGCGCAGCTTCGAGGCCTGGGAGGCTGACAGAAGCAATGTCTATCTGGAGCAGGGCGCCTGCTATCTGCGTCTGGACGCTCCCAATCCCAAGCTGATGGCCGACGTGCCCGAGGAGAAGGTCAACGCCATCGTTGCCCACAACACCGCAGTGCGTAAAGCATACAAGAGCGCCAGCCAGCGCGGCCTGCAGTGGCTTGTGGCCACCGTTCCCACCCAGTCCTGGGCCGAGTTCATCCTGAAGGATGTTGCCAAGGAGAACGCATTGGACGAGCTGTGGAAACTGCTGTTCAAGATCTGCTACATCGATGAGACCAACGACATCGAAGCCACCTGGGCCGAGAACAAACGTCTGCATCAGGAGCGCGACGGCAAGATGGATGCCCACCACTTCCGCAAGCTGCACTACTCCTCTGAGCTCTCCGGCACCGATCTGACCGTTACCCTGACCCCGTACTCCAAGTACGGCTTCTCCTTCCCTTCCAAGGTTCCGTTCATCCCGAACCTGCCCACCGAGGAGATCGGCGTTGCCCCTGAGAAGTACGGCACCAACGGCGTTGTCTATGCCACCAAGCCTCTGCTGGTGGGCGGCAAGAGCGTGGAGAACTTCGGTTTCCGCTTTGAAAACGGCAAGGTCGTGGAAGTCATCGCCGAGGAAGGCAAGGACATCCTCGAGGCTCTGGTTGCCACCGACGAAGGCGCCAGCTACCTGGGCGAGGCCGCTCTGGTGGAGTACCACTCCCCCATCAGCATGTCCAACGTGGTGTTCTACAACACCTTGATCGACGAAAACGCCTCCTGCCACCTGGCTCTGGGCCGCACCCTAGTTCCGCTCCCCGTCAAGGATACCGAGTGGACCTTCAACCAGTCCTCCATCCACGTGGACTTCATGATCGGCACCCCCGATATGCGCGTGGTCGGCACCCATGAGGACGGCACCGAAGTAGTCGTCTTTGAAAACGGCGATTTCGCTATCTAAATACATAAAAAGGACCTATCCGATCGGATAGGTCCTTTTGTTGTCTTAACCGGGGATGCGGAACAGCAGGAACTGATCCGCCTGGTACACATCGTAGAGGTAGTTTTCGATTCTGGTATCGATGGCCAGGCTGTTCAGGCCAACGACAACGCCGTCGTAACCCACGGGCTTTTGCACTACGAAGGTCAGATCAAAGGTGAAGCTTCCGTCCGGATTGCCTGTGAAGCCGCCTTTCGTACCAGCGTAGACAGGCGTCTGAACACCATTGATCAGAACCTGATAGACGGAAAAGCTCTCATCAGAATGATCCGCTGCGTCCTTGAAGAGTGCAATGTTGTAATAATCGGTGACGGTGTAATCAGCGCCGGCGCCATATTGCAGGGCCACGTCGTCGGAGAAAACAGTGGTGAAGGTGACCACATGGCACTCGTAGCCCTCACGCTCCTGGAACTGTTCGCTGGAGCGAAGGACTTCATAGGAAGAAATTATGGTTTCGCCCACGGTAGGCTGGCTGCCGTCGCTGGTCACCGTGTTCAGGGTATAAGCCTGGCCAACCTGGAGGTCGGCGGAAATGCCGTACTTTTCAAAGTCCGCCAGAAGCGGCTCACCCACCGTCTCGCCGCAGACGCTGCAGGTTGCGGGTGCGTAATAGGTGGCTTCACTCAGGTTGTGGCCCAGGGCCTCGCCTTCCACAGCGCCGCAGGTGGAGCAGGTGGCAGCCTCAGTGCAGGTGGCGTCGCTAAAGGCATGGCCCAGCGCGTCCGCGCCCACCGCGCCGCAAACAGTACAGGCAGAAGCCTCCGTGCAAGTAGCTTCAGAGTAATTATGCTCCAGGAGCTTGCCATCCGTATAGCCGCAATCCTTGCAGGTGGAAGGCTCGGTGCAGGTTGCCTCGCTCAGCTTGTGGGCGGTGGCGGTTCCTTCGGTCTCGCCGCATTCGGCACAGGTCTTGGGGGCAGTGCAGGTCGCTTCCGTCCAAACGTGTTCATGGCCGCAGCCGGCAAACAGAACTGCGCACAGGGCTGCCAGAAGCAGCAAGGAAAGAATCTTCTTCATTTTAGTGTCCTCCGCA
>JAFXCU010000032.1 GCA_017521345.1 Ruminiclostridium sp.
AGCCACGGCGCCTTCAAGTTCAAGCCCGGCACCGAGCCCAAGCTGCGTTTTGACATCCTGGAGGAGATCTCCAAGCGTCTGCCCGGCTTCCCCATCGTCCTCCACGGCGCTTCCTCCGTCACCCCCAGCTATGTTGAGATCATCAACGGCAACGGCGGTGAGCTGAAGGACGCCATCGGCGTGCCCGAGGATCAGCTGCGTCAGGCCGCTTCCATGGCTGTCTGCAAGATCAACATCGACTCCGACCTGCGTCTGGCCATGACCGCTGGTGTCCGTGAGCAGCTCATGAAGGACCCCGCCAACTTCGACCCCAGAAGCTACCTGAAGGTGGGCCGTCAGTACGTCAAGGACCTGGTGAAGGACAAGATCATCAACGTCCTGGGCTCCAACGATTCTCTGTAATTCGTCATCCATACCATAGCAGGCCTGCCGTGATCACGGCAGGCCTGTGTTGCAAAGAGAGGAGAAAAGAGATGAAGAAAGGAACCATCATCGGCATTGTGATCGGCCTGCTCATCGCCCTGGTGATCGGCGGCGTCATCGGCGTTATGGCCATGCGCATCTATATGCTGGAGGACGAGCTCACGGAGCAGACTACTGTGCAGGAGCAGACCCAGCCCCAGGAGGTGGAAAAGCCTGCCGTCCAGCAGCCCGCCGCGCCTCAGCCCCAGCAGCCCCAGCAGCCCCAGACCCAGGAGAGCCAGAACCCCGGCGTGGACGTGGAGACCGAGGTCAGCCGCATCCGGGCCATCTACAACGACACCGTGGCTAACATGGACCGCTGGTCGGTGGTGGTGGAGCAGGAGGGCATCAACCTGTACTACAATGAATGGGACCTGAAGTGTGTCATCGTTCCCCGGGGTGCCTGGGGCGTGGACTACAGCCGCTATTACTACTATGAAAACCAGGAACTGATCTTTGCCTACTACGAGGCCAAGGACGCCCACCGGTTCTACTTCTATGAGGGCGAGCTCATGCGCTGGCGGTACAGCCCCAACGCCCAGGACGCCCAGAACGCCACCAACTACGACTGGGCCAACACGGCGGAATATAACCAGTGGGAAACCATCGTGAGAAACGAAGGGAACGCCTTCGTGTACTAAGAGACCAAGGGAGGTGGAGCCATGCTCCGCATCGTCACCGGCCGGGCCGGATATGGAAAGACCACAGAGGTCTTTCGGCGAATGAAAACAGAGGGGGCGGCCCGCCCGCAGCTCCTTCTGGTCCCCGAACAGGCCTCCTTTGAGACCGAGCGGCGGTTCTGCCAGGAAAACGGCAACCAGGCCGGGCTCTACGGGGAGGTCCTCTCCTTCACCCGCCTGGAGAACCGGGTCCTGTCCCTGGCAGGAGGCGGGGCCCAGACCGTCCTGGACGAGGGCGGCCGCCTTCTGGTCATGTACGCCGCCCTGAAGGCGGTCAGCGGGAATCTGACGGTCTACGCCATGCCCTCTCAGAAGCCGGAGTTCCTCTCCAGCCTCATCACCACCATGGACGAGCTGAAGAGCTGCTGTGTCACCGGGGCCCAGCTGGCCCAGGTTGGCAAGGAGACCGAGGGCCTGGACGGAGAAAAGCTCCGGGACCTGGGCCTTATCTTCGGGGCCTACGAGGCCATGACTGCCCGGGGAAGCCTGGACCCCAGAGACCGGCTCACCCGTCTGGCGGAAAAGCTCAAGGGCTACCCCTATTTCAAAAATAAGGACGTCTACCTGGACGGCTTCACCGACTTTACCCCCCAGCAGGGGCTGGTGCTGGAACAGATCCTCCGCCAGGCCCATTCCGTCACCCTGACCCTCACCTGTGGGACCGGGGATGGAGAGGAGGGGGTCTTTGCCCCTGCCCGGAAGACCATGACCTGGATGAAGCGGCTGGCCGCCAAGGCGGGGGTCCCTGTGGAAGAGGAGCCCCTGATGTGCCGGAATCCCCGCCACCCTGCCCTGGCCCACTTGGAGGAAACCCTCTTTGCCGCTGTCAAGGCTCCCTATGAAGGGGCGGAGGCCCACCGGGTGGCCCTGGTCTGCCTGCCCACCCCCCGGGAGGAGGTCCGCTGGGCTGCTGGCGAAATCAGAAATCTGGTTCGGTCCGGCGCCGTCCGATACCGGGACATCGCCCTGTCCGCCCGGACCATGGACCGGTACTGGGAGCATCTGGAGGGGATCTTTGCGGAATATGACATCCCCCTCTTCCAGTCGGACATGACCGACATCTTACAAAAGCCCATTTTCACCCTCATCACTGCCGCCATGGACTGCGTCAGCGGAGGGTATGCCTACGAAGATATGTTCCGCTACCTGAAGACCGGTCTGGCCGGTCTCACGGCGGAAGAATGCGACAAGCTGGAAAACTACGTCCTCACCTGGAACATCTGGGGGAGCCGCTGGACCAAGACCTGGACCATGCACCCCGAGGGCTACCACCAGACCTTCAAAGAAGGGGACGAGGCTGTTCTGGAGGAGCTGAACGACCTGAGAAAGCGGGTCATGGGTCCCTTGACCGCCTTGGGTAAAGACCTGAAAAAATCTGTTCGGGATCAGGTCCTGGCCCTGTACCGGTTCCTGGAGGACATCCAGGCCCCCGAAGCCCTGGAAGCCCGCACCGTTCGGCTCCTGGAGCAGGGAGAACCGGAACTGGCCCGACAGGCCAGTCAGCTGTGGGAAATCTTCTGCCAGGGCCTGGAGCAGTGCGCCGCTCTCCTGGGGGAGATGGAGGTGGACTTCTCCGAGTTCGCCCGGCTCCTGCGGCTCCTCCTGTCCCGGTACTCTGTGGGCTCCATCCCGGCCTCCCTGGACCGTGTCACCGCCGGTGATGCCCAGCGGCTGGCCAACCGGTCCTGTAAGGTCCTCTTCCTCCTGGGCGCCGACGACGGCTCCATTCCCCTGGTGACCCCCGGCGGGGGCCTGCTCACCGATCGGGACCGGGAACTGCTGGAGG
>JAFXCU010000033.1 GCA_017521345.1 Ruminiclostridium sp.
ATCTTCTGGCGAAAGAGTTCCGTTGTTGTATCCAAGAATAAATGCTAGGGTTTGTTTAATAAGGTTACGTTCATGCAAGTTGTACCCGATTTTACATACGGAAGCAATCGAATTTACGATGGGGATGTCTCTTGTTATATCGGATTCAATGAGCATGTCCAGTCCTATTTCAAGATATTCTGCAGAAATATCATAGGTTGGGGAAAACAGGCTGTCCTTAAAAGATGGAACAAGGTTAGTCATAAAGTAAACTCCTTTACTAAAAAATGGGAAAAAGGATTGACAGGATTTTGACAGACGTCTCGGTTGATTTCGCACTATCTCAAGAGGCCTCAAAATGGTTCTGGATATACGAGAAAACCCTTGAGAATCAAGGGTTTCTCTTGAATCTCAAGGGTTTTTCTCTTGGCGGAGAAGGAGGGATTTGAACCCTCGCGACGCTCAACACGCCCTACTCCCTTAGCAGGGGAGCCCCTTCGGCCTCTTGGGTACTTCTCCAGGTCCGAAAATGATAAAAATGTAAAAATGGCGGAGAGAGTGGGATTCGAACCCACGGCCCTTTCGGGTCACTGGTTTTCAAGACCAGCTCCTTAAACCGCTCGGACATCTCTCCGTATGCCTCGGTTAGATGCGAGAGTTATATTACCATATCCACCTTGAAATGTCAACCGAAAATAAAGAAAATTCTTTTTGGCGGGCCATCTCATTCTTTCCTGAGGATGGCGAAAAATGCCTGGAAAAAAGTGGAATACCAGTCGGAACATGAAAAATCGTTCGACATTCCTGTGGGGAGAAGGGGGATACCTTTGGATTTTTGGGGAGGACCAGTGGAAAGCCGTCGGTATGGGTCGATTCCTGTCGAGCGAAAAATCTTTTCATTCCAAGGGTTTGCCGTTACAATGCAGGAGAAAAGGTTACAAAATGAAACTTTTAGAGGGGAGCTGTTCTTATGCGGCAAATTATGATTGGAGAGGTCGATCTGACCGAGGGGGCGAAACGGCCCTTGACCTGCAGGTACCATCTGTTGATACGGGAGATCCCGCCGCCAGTGTTCGGAGAGAGCTACGGTATTGGCATCACGGTGTCCCAGACAGGGGAGAGAACGGAGATCTGGGACATCACCGTGTGCGCAGAGCGGATCGAAGCCCTGGCCGGACTGGTCATGCGGGGTGGTGTAACACCATGCACCCTGCGGGAGGTGGTGGAGGACTGGCTTTGACACGGTTCTTTGCTCTTCTGCATAGTTTGGGTTGAATGAAAACAGGCAGGAGGGTGCATATGACAGAGTCGAAACAGCAGGTGGCGTATTTTCTGGGGGCCAATTCCGCAGAGGGCTTTGCCTCTCTGTACCACCAGTGGGTGGACCAGAATACCATCCAGGCTTTTTACGCCATCAAAGGCGGAGCGGGCTGCGGGAAATCCACGCTCATGGGGCGAGTGGCCCGGTCCATGGAGGAAGCAGGCTATGAGGTGGAGTACATCCGCTGCTCTGGGGACCCGGACTCCCTGGACGGCATCCGGATCCCGGGAAAAGGGGCGGCCATGGTGGACGGGACCTCTCCCCACATCATGGACCCGGCCTACACCGGGGCAACCGGCCACTATATCGATCTGGGGGCAGGCTATGACCGAAAGGCCTTGTTTGCCATTCGGGAGGAGATCGTAGCAGCTGCCCAGGCCTACCAGGCCTGCTATCCCCAGGCGTATCGGTGCATACGGAGTGCAAAAGAGAGTCGGTGCAAGGGCCAGGCACCCATGCGCACGGAGGAGACCTTTGCCAAGACGGCCAAACGGGCAGAGACCATCCTGAAACGGGAGTTGAAAGGCACAGCAGAGGGCCAGGGCCGCCGATCCCGCCGCTTTCTCGGCGGAATCACCTGCAAGGGGCAGCTCCTGTTGGAGGACACCGTGCGGACCCTGTGCCGGGAGGGCTATGAGATTCGGGATGAGTATGGCCTGGCTGGGGATCTCCTGCGCTGCTTGGAACAGGGATTTCTGGACCGGGGTTATGATGTGGTCTCCTGCCCCAGCGGAGAGGATCCCGGAAGACTGGCTCATCTGCTGGTCCCGGGGCGGTCTCTGGCCTTTGTGACCGGCCGGATTCCCGGGGCTGACTTCCGCACCATCCGAACAGAAAGTCTGGTGGAGAAGACTGCCCTGCAGGAGGGGAGGAGTTTTCTCCGGCTGTCCAACCGTGTGGCCGGGGAATTGCTCAAAGAGGCGGAAGGATACCTTGCCCAGGCCAAGGAAAACCATGATGCTCTGGAGAGGCTTTATCATCCCCATGTGGACTTCTCCCTGGCGGAGGAGATGGCCCAGCGGATCACCGGAGAGATCCTGAATCTGCCCGACACGGTATCTTGAGAAATTCTTGCCCAACCTTCCGGAACGTGATAGAATAGCCTATCATTTGTTTGACGGAAAGGAGGGCTGTGTATGGAGAGCCTTTCTATGGCAGAGCTTGGGATCCTGGACTGGATCGCTCAGCACTGCCACACAGCCTGGATGGATGTGCTCATGCCGGCCATCACCCATTTGGGGGATAAGGGATATATTTGGATCGCCCTGGGCATTGTCATCCTTTTGTTCTGTAAACAGGAGCGGGCCACCGGGGCCCAGGTCCTGCTGGCGCTGCTCTTGAGTCTGATCCTCTGTAATATGGTCCTGAAGAATGCGGTGGACCGCATCCGCCCCTGTGATCTGAACCCTGTGGTGGAACTTCTCATCCACCGGCCAGGGGACCCGTCCTTCCCGTCGGGGCACACCTCGGCCTCTTTTGCGGCGGCGGTGGTGCTCATCCTGAACCGGTGGAGGGGACGGTGGGCGGCTCTGGTCCTGGCGGTCCTGATCGCCTTTTCCCGGCTGTACCTGTACGTCCACTTCCCAACAGACGTGCTGGGCGGTGCCCTGGTGGGCGCCTTCTGCGCCTGGTTGTCGGTCACCCTTTGGAAAAAGTGGATCGGAAGGGTCAAACCCCTTTCTCTGCTGTCCCAGCGAAGGTAAAGAAACACCCAAGGCTTGCCTTGGGTGTTTTTCTGTCCTGACTTGACAAGGGCTAGGTTCCTTTTTAGAATAAAAAGAGCCATTTGCTTTGGGGGGAATGTCTATGATGGAATCCAAACGAGAAGACGCCCGTATCCAGCGGACTTACAGCCTCCTTCTGGGAGCGCTGACCGAGCTGCTGGAGGAGAAACCCTTTGAGGAGATCCGGATCACGGACCTGTGTGAACGGGCCGGTGTTCACCGGTCTACTTTTTATGCACATTTTGAGGACAAGCATCATCTGCTGACCTTTGCCATACAGGAGCTGATGGATATTTTCGTCCCCCAATCCTCTTCTGCGCCAGGGGATTTCCAATATGCCCTGCGGCGGGTGTTCAAATATTTTTTGAAGAACAAGCAGATGTACACCCTGCTGTTTTTGGATCCTCGGAATGCCGCTGCCAAGCAGCTCTTTCGAGGGGAGTATATCCGGGCCTTCCACGAGTTTATGAAGGGACGGTATGCAGGGGCACCGGTTTCAGATGTAAACCTGTACAGCCGGTATTTCATAGGTGGGCTGCTGACTGTGGTGGATTACTGGCTGGAACGGGACACGGACGACCTTTCCCCGGAGCAAATGGCAGTTCAGTTTGATGAGCTGATCCCCAATCATAGAGAGATTTTTTCTGATTATGTAACACAACAATAAAAAAGCTCGAACCTGTTCTCACACAGGTTCGAGCTTTTTGATATCTTACTTACCCAGAGCGGCATTCTTGTCGCAGGCGGAGATGACTGCGTCCATGAAAGCAGAGTGAACGGCCCGCTGCTCCAGGGTCCGAACACCCTGGATGGTGGAGCCGCCGGGGCTGCACACCTCGTTCTTCAGCTGGGCGGGGTGCTTGCCGGATTCCAGCACCATCTGGGCAGCGCCCAGCAGGGTCTGGGCGGCGTACTTCACCGCATCGGGACGGGGGAGACCACAGGCCACGCCGCCGTCGGCGATGGCATCAATGACCATGTAGACGAAGGCGGGACCGCAGCCGGAGACCGATGCGCCTACGTCCATGAGGGACTCTTCCAGATGATAGAGCTGACCGGCCTTGCCCATCACATGAAGGAAGCCATCCAGGATCTCGGGGGTCACGGAGGCACTGACCTCATAGAGAACCACGCCCTGGCTCACGGCCACAGGGGTGTTGGGCATAATGCGGATGATGGGGCAGTCAATGCCGGCCATTTCCTGGATCTGGCTGATGGAAAGGCCTGCTGCCATGGAGACCAGGATGGGGGCCTCGGAACGGGAAGCCAGGTCAGGCCGTATGCTCTCCAGCATGCCGCTCATCAGGTGGGGCTTGACACCCAGGAAGAGGTAGCGGCTCTCCAGAGCTGCCTCCTGGTTGGTGCCGGCGGAGAAGCCCAGCTCCTGGGCCAGCTCCTGGGCCTTGTCAACACTTTTGTCAGAGAGGATGCCGTCTTTCAGGGTCAGGCTGACCGCCCGGGCGATGGCACCGCCCATGTTGCCGGTGCCGATGAGACCGAATGTATATTTCATGGAAATCACTCCTGTTCTTTGGTATGGTTTTGATAGACCCATTGTATCACAGGAAACCTATGACAGGCAAGGAAAACGGTGGGGAAAGATGCGGTTTTTTCTCGTCAGAATGATATAAGGAAAAGTTGTAATGCGCCGTGGTTTTGTTCTCCTGTCCAAGGTTTTGGCAGATGGCAGAAAGTCCCTTGCATCAAGGGTTTTCATGGGTTACAATTTGAGTAAAAGGAGGGATTTTTGTGGATGAACTGTTGAAGGAGATCAGTCTGTCCAGCCGGGCAAACACAGACTGCGCCAAGTGGGATGGTCTGCAATTCACCTTTGGTCAGGATGACCTGCTTCCCCTGTGGGTGGCAGACATGGACTTTAAGGTGGCCCCCTGCATCCGCCAGGCCCTCCATGAAGCGGTGGACCAGGGCGCCTTTGGGTACTATCAGATCCCGGATCGCTTCTACGACAGCGTGCTCAACTGGGAGCTGACCCGTCACAGCAATCCTTTACAAAAGGAATGGATCCGCACCACCCCCGGTGTGGTCACTGGCCTGTATCACCTGATTCGTGCTATCACCCAGCCTGGGGACGGGGTGATGATCCAGCCTCCTGTCTACTACCCCTTCTACCGCGTCATTCGCCAGACCGGCCGTACCCTGGTCTGCAACTACCTGAAGGAAGACCGGGGCGTGTACACCCTGGACCTGGCAGATTTTGAAGAAAAGCTGAAGTCCGGTCAGGTAAAGATTTTCCTGCTCTGCTCCCCCCACAACCCGGTGGGCCGGGTCTGGACCCGGGAGGAGCTTCAGAGCATGCTGGACCTGTGCAAGCAGTACGGCGTCCAGGTGGTTGCCGATGAGATCCACCACGACATGATCATGCCCGGTCACACCCACATTCCTGCTGCCTCTTTGTGGGAAGGGGAGGGTAAGCCCATCACCTTCTTCTCTGCCAGCAAGACCTTTAACCTGGCAGCCATGAAGAACTCCATCCTGGTTCTGCCGGAGGAGTCCCAGCGAGAGAAATTCGACCAGTTCGAGAAGGAACTGGGTACCGGTCTGGGCAGCACCCTGGACTACATTGCCGTAATGGCCGCTTTTGAAGGCGGCGCTCCCTGGCTGGATACTGTCCTGGCTGAGATTTGGGGGAACTATCAGTTTATGAAGCAGGAACTGGAGGAGATCCCCGGCATCGTGGTTTCCCCTCTGGAGGGCTCCTACCTCATGTGGATCGACCTGGGGACCCATGTATCCCGGGAAAACATCCAGACCTTTATCCAGGATACCTGCCGCATTGCTCCCGATTATGGCCACTGGTTCTTCCCTGAGGAAAGTGACGACTGTCACATCCGGCTGAATCTGGCGGCACCCCGGGAGACCATCCGCAAAGCAGCGGAACAGATCAAAACTGCGTTGACCCACGTTCTGGGCGGCTGAGCCGGTCAAGAACGTTAAGGAATATACCCTATCACCCTCTATGGAAAGAAAGGAAAACACAGCATGGAATTTCTGCACACTGACAAGGCCCCTGCAGCCCTCGGCCCCTACTCCCAGGCAGTGGAAGTCGGCGGATTCGTCTTCACCTCCGGTCAGCTGGGTATGATCCCCGACACCGGCGAACTGGCTCACAGCATGGCCTGCCAGACCGTCCAGGCTCTGGAGAACCTGTCCAACGTCCTGAAGGCCGCTGGCCTGTCCCTCCAGGATGTGGTCAAGACCACCTGCTACCTGAAGGACATGGAGGACTTCTCCCTGTTCAACGAGATCTATGCCCAGTATTTTGGCGATCATAAGCCTGCTCGTTCCTGCTTCGCTGTGGCACGTCTGCCCAAGGACGCCATGGTGGAGATCGAAGCTGTTGCAGCCAAGAAGTAAATAAAACCTCACCATTAAAGGACCGTCTTGCTGACGGTCCTTTTTTACGATAAAATAGGAGAAAACTGAGAAAGGAGCTTGCCTATGAAACTGCTCCATTGTTCCGACCTGCACATCGGCAAGCGGGTCAATGAATTCAGTATGCTGGAGGACCAGCGTTACATTTTAAATCAAATCTTTGAGCTGGCAGTGTCCGAAGGGGTGGACGCCGTTCTGCTGGCGGGAGACCTCTATGATAAGCCCGTTCCGCCCGGAGAGGCGGTGCGCCTGCTGGATGCCTTCCTTACAGGGCTGGCCCGGGAGCATATTCCGGTCTTTGCCGTCAGCGGCAACCACGACTCTCCCGAGCGGCTCAGTTTTGCGGTCCGGCTTATGGAGGACCAGGGGGTCCACCTGGCGGCTATGTATCAGGGGGCAGAAGCACCTGTGGTCCTGGAGGATACCCACGGACCGGTGAACATCTATCTGCTGCCCTATCTGAAACCTGCCCTGGTGCGGCACGTCTATCCGGATGCGGAGGTTTCTACCTACCAGGAGGCGGTGGACTTTGCTGTCCGCCAGTGGCAGTTGGACCCAGCCCAGCGGAACGTGCTGGTGGCCCATCAGTTTGTGCTGGGGGGCAGCACCTGCGAGTCTGAGGAACTATCCATAGGCGGTCTGGATCAGGTTTCCGCCCAGGTGTTTGACGGCTTTGACTATGTGGCTCTGGGCCACCTCCATGGTCCACAGAAGATTGGACGGGAGACCCTGCGGTATTCCGGCTCCCCTTTGAAGTATTCCTTTTCCGAGGCAGGCCATGAGAAGTCTGTCTGCCTGGTGGAGCTGGGAGAGAAGGGACAGACGGAA
>JAFXCU010000034.1 GCA_017521345.1 Ruminiclostridium sp.
GTGTTCCTGATCCAGTCCACCTGCGCTCCCGTCAACGACAACCTGATGGAGCTGCTGGTCATGATCGACGCAATGAAGCGCGCCTCCGCCGGCCGCATCACCGCTGTGATCCCCTACTTCGGCTATGCCCGTCAGGACCGCAAGGCCAAGCCCCGTGATCCCATCTCCGCCAAGCTGGTGGCCAACATGCTCACCACCGCCGGCGCTGACCGGGTGCTGACCATGGACCTGCACGCAAACCAGATCCAGGGCTTCTTTGATATCCCCGTGGATAACCTCCTGGGCAGCCCCCTGTTCGTGGACTACTTCACCCAGCGCTTCGGCGACGACACCGAGAACACCATGGTGGTCTCCCCCGACGTGGGTTCCGTGGCCCGCGCCCGTGCCTTCGCCCAGAAGCTGCACATGAACATGGCCATCGTGGACAAGCGCCGTCAGAAGGCCAACGAGTCCGAGGTCATGAGCATCATCGGTGATGTCAAGGGCAAGCGCGTCATCCTGCTGGACGACATGGTTGACACCGCAGGCTCCCTGTGCGGCGCAGCCAAGGCTCTGGTGGAGATCGGCGGCGCCACCGAGGTGTACGCCTGCGCTTCCCACGGCGTTCTGTCCGGCCCCGCCATCGGCCGCATCGAAGAGAGCGTCATCAAGGAAGTTCTGTTCCTCGACACCATTCCCCCCAAGCCCGGCCAGAACTGTGATAAGATCAAGTATCTTTCCGCTGCACCCATGCTGGCTGACGCAATGAGCTTCATCTACCACGAGACCTCCGTGTCCCGTCTGTTCGTGTAAGTTCAGATCATTTCGTTCTCACAGAAGGCGGAGCAATGCTCCGCCTTCTTACTATCTTTACGAGGTATTTCACTATGTTTTTTTCCAAACGCCCCGGCCCGGTGGAGTGGCTGGTGGTGGGCCTGGGCAACCCCGGCCCCAAGTATGACTGGACCCGCCACAACATGGGCTTTCTGGTCATCGACGAGCTGGCAGAGCGGGAGAAGATCCCCGTCCAGAAGCTCAAGTTCAAGGCCCTGACCAACACCGTGGTCATCGGGGACCGGTCCGTCCTGCTCATGAAGCCCACCACCTATATGAATCTCTCCGGCGGTGCCGTGGGAGAGGCCGCCCGGTTCTACAAGATCCCCCCCGAGCGCATCCTGGTGATCTCCGACGATGTGGCTCTGCCCCAGGGCAAGCTCCGCATCCGCCGCTCCGGCTCTGCCGGGGGCCACAACGGCCTGAAGGACATCATCGCCCACCTGGGGGGCGACGGCTTCCCCCGAATCAAGGTGGGCGTGGGGGGCAAGCCCCACCCCGACAGCGACATGGCCGACTGGGTCCTGGGCAAGTTCACCGGCCAGGACAAGAAGGTCATGGAGGAGGCCATCAAACGGGCCGCCGACGCCGTGGAGGAGCTCCTCAAGAACGGCGTGGACCAGGCGATGTCCCGCTATAACGGCTGAGTTTCAGTTCCACAAAGCCTCCCTTGTGTAAAGGGAGGTGCCGAGCGTATGCGAGGCGGAGGGATTGTCTGGAACATCCTGCGAATTCGCATTCACTTCCGGCAGCACGCAAAAGGCTCTGCCGCACAATCCCTCAGTCACCTTCGGTGACAGCTCCCTGAAGGTGAATTGGCCGAAGGCCAAGAGAGGCTGGCCTGGGCCATTGCACAAGGGAGCCTTACTTTGCTCCTGCAACGCATTTATTCACCAAGCACTACCCCAGGAGGTTATTATGCTTTCCAACCTCACCCACCTCCTCTCCCGGCTGCCGGACTATGAACGGCTGCTGGAAGCTCTGAACCAAAAGAAGTCCCCCCTGGCCCTCTCCGGTCTGGCCCACGTCCACCGGGCCCACCTGGCGGCCGCCCTTTACCGGACCACCGGCCGGCCCCTGGTGCTGGTCTGCGCCGACGATGGGGAGGCCCGCCGCATGGCCGACGACCTGGCGGTCTTTCTGGGCAAGGAGGTCCCCCTCCTCCCCAGCCGGGACTTTCAATTCCATCCGGGCGCTGCCTCCCGCCAGTGGGAGCACCAGCGGCTGGAGCTTTTGGCTTCCCTGGACCGGGGAGACTGCCCCGTCCTCACCGCCACCGTGGAGGGCCTCCTCCAGCGGACCATTCCCCCAAAACGGTTCCGCTCGGCCTGCAAGACCCTGGCGGTGGGGGAGGTCTGCGACCTGGATGCCCTCATCGACTTTCTGGTGTCCGCCGGGTACACCCGCTGCGACCAGGTGGAGGGCACCGGCCAGTTTGCCCTGCGAGGGGGCATCCTGGACCTCTTCTCCCCCGGTCTGGACCTGCCCATTCGCATGGAGTTTTGGGGAGATGAGATCGACTCTATGGGCCTCTTCGATCCGGTGACCCAGCGGCGGACCGCCCAGCGGGACACCTGCGCCATCCTCCCTGCCGGGGAGGTCATCGGCGCCCAGTCCGATCCCCCGGACCTGGAGCTGCCCACCGTCTACGACACCCTGTCCACGGCGGCAGACTACCTGCCGGAGGACGCTCTGGTGGTCCTCTGCGACACCCCAAGAGCAGCCGACCGGGCCAAGAACTACACCTGGCAGCTGAACGAGGATGTGACGGCCCTTCTGGAGCAGGGCATCCTCACCGGGAAGCACCCCACCTTTGCCAAAACCTTTGAGGCTCTCTGCGGGGACCTTGCCCCCAGGACCCTCCTCTACTTCGACTCCTTCACCACCGGCGGTCTGCCCGTTCCCCCGGCCTTCCTCCTGTCCCTCACCGCCCGGCAGCTGTCGGGCTACGGCATGAGCCTGGACACGGTCATCGAGGACCTGCAGAACTACCAGCGGGAGGGCTTTTCCGTCATCCTGCTCACCTCCAGCCGCCGGAAGGGGGAATCCCTCCAGGCCATGCTCCGGGAGAAGAAGGTCTACGCCGCCCTGGACGAGAACCTCCACGACCTGCCGGAGCCCGGCCGCATCACCATTGCCGTGGGAGGCCTCTCGGCAGGCTTCGACTACCCCGACGGGAAGGCGGCCGTCCTGACCGAGGGCTCTGCCCTCCCCCCCAGAAAGGCCAAGACCCGGAAGGTCTCCTCCAACCGCCAGCGGCTGGAGTCCTTCACGGACCTGACCCCCGGCGACCTGGTGGTCCACGAGCACCACGGCATCGGCCGGTTCGTGTCCATGGTGAAAATGAGCGTGGACGGGGCGGACCGGGACTACATTAAATTACAATTCGCTGGGGCGGATGTCCTCTACGTTCCCGCCCTCCAGCTGGACCTGGTGAACAAGTACATCGGCTCCGGGGATGACCCCGACCGCCGCCGTCTGTCCAAGCTGGGCGGCGTGGAATGGGAAAAATCCAAAGCCAAGGCCAAGAAGGCCGCCAAGGACATGGCCAAGGGCCTCATCCAGCTCTACGCCCAGCGTCAGCGGCTGGCCGGCTACGCCTTCTCCCCGGACACCCCCTGGCAGCAGGACTTTGAGGCCCTCTTCCCCTACCCCGAAACCGACGACCAGATCCGCTGCGTGGCCGAGATCAAGGCCGACATGGAGCGGCCCGTCCCCATGGACCGCCTCCTCTGCGGCGACGTGGGCTACGGCAAGACCGAGGTGGCCTTCCGGGCCATCATGAAGTGCATCCTGGAGGGGAAGCAGGCCGCCATGCTGGTGCCCACCACCGTCCTGGCCCAGCAGCACTATATGACCGCCCTGAAGCGGTTCTCCCACTTCCCCATTGAGATCCAGATGATCTCCCGGTTCCGCACGGCGGGCCAGTCCAGGGAGATTTTAAGCCAGACCGCCCAGGGCAAGGTGGACCTGCTCATCGGCACCCACAAGCTCCTGGGCAAGGATATCCGGTTCAAGGCCTTAGGCCTTCTGGTGGTGGACGAGGAGCAGCGCTTCGGCGTGGGCCACAAGGAGAAACTCAAGGAGCTGGCCAAGCAGGTGGACGTGCTCACCCTGTCGGCCACTCCCATCCCCCGGACCCTGAACATGGCCCTCTCCGGCCTGCGGGATATGTCCACCCTGGAGCAGCCCCCCACCAACCGTCAGCCCGTCCAGACCTATGTGCTGGAGCACGACTGGTCGGTCCTGGCCGACGCCATCCGCCGGGAGGTGGACCGGGGCGGTCAGGTCTACTACCTCCACAACCGGACGGACACCATCGACAAGACCGCCGCCAAGATCCGCTCCCTGTTGGGCGAGGAGGTCCGCATCGCCACCGCCCACGGCAAGATGGACCAGGAACAGCTGGGAGACATCATGAGCCGCATGACCGAGGGCGAGATCGACATTCTGGTGTGCACCACCATCATCGAGACGGGCATCGACCTGCCCAACGCCAACACCCTCATCATTGAGGATGCCGAGCGGTTGGGCCTGTCCCAGCTCCACCCGCTGCGCGGCCGGGTGGGCCGGTCCACCCGACGGGCCTTCGCCTACATGACCTACCGCCGGAGCAAGGTCCTCACCGAGGACCAGTCCAAGCGGCTCTCGGCCATCCGGGAGTACGCCGCCTTCGGCTCGGGCTTCAAGATCGCCATGCGCGACCTGGAGATCCGCGGTGCCGGCAACCTGCTGGGTCCCGAGCAGTCGGGTTTCCTCATGAGCGTGGGCTACGACCTGTACCTCCGCCTCCTGGAGGAGGCCGTCCTGGAGGAGCAGGGCAAGCCGGTGACCAAGGTCCCGGAATGCCTGGCCGACCTGTCGGTCCCTGCCGCCATCCCCGACCGGTACATCCCCGCCCCGGAACAGCGGATGGACCTCTACCGCCGCATTGCCCGGATCCGGGACCGGGAGGAGGCCGACGACATCACGGACGAACTCATCGACCGCTACGGCGACCCGCCCAAGGGGGTCACCAACCTCATCACCATCGCCCTCCTGCGGGCCCAGGCCAAGGCCTGCGGCATCACGGAGATCCTCCAGAAGGAGACCCTACGCTTTACCATGCCCAAGCCCGACTTCCAGAAGGTGGCTCAGGTCTGCTCCGACCCCAAGTACAAAGGCCGCCTCCTCTTCTCCGCCGGGGAAAAACCCCATCTGGCCCTGCGGCTGAAGAAGGGGGACGACGTGCTGAAGCTGGCAGCATTGGTGCTGAAGGATTTTACAGAGGCGGATGCCGCAGAGTAACCCTGCCCATAACAACCTCGTAGAGTTTCGCCACCGCAGTGGCGAAATCAAGTTCAATCTGTTTTCTGGCGCGACATGTGCGTGCCAGAAAACTCTTCTCGGCCTGCCAGTGTGCCCAAAGGGCGCGCACAGCAGGCCGAAATCTCTTTCTTCGGAAAGGGCTTGCCCTTTCCGAAGCGTAAAAAGGCAGAGCTTTGGCTCTGCCTTTCGTCTTTTCGGCGCAATGGACGGCAGAATAAACAAGAAATCCCCCGCAAAAAGGCGAAAAACTGGCCTGCTCATACCATAAAATCTGTTGCATTTTGCAGGGGTGGTAAAGTATAATATTTTTGTAATAGTACATTTTTTACACCCCTGAAATTTATTATGGAGGTAGATTCCAATGAGAGAAGTTTATGTTGTCAGCTCCTGCCGTACCGCTGTTGGTACCTTCGGCGGCTCCCTGAAGGACGTCCCCGCTGCTGAGCTGGGCGCAGTCGTTATGGCTGAGGCTCTGAAGCGCGCTAACGTCAAGGGCGAGTGGCTGGACGAAGTCATGTTCGGTAACGTCCTGTCCGCAGCACAGGGCCAGAACGTTGCTCGTCAGTGCGCAGTCAAGGCTGGCATTCCCCTGTCCGTCCCCGCTTACACCGTTTCCATGGTCTGCGGTTCCGGTCTGAAGTCCTGCATCGAGGGCGCTCGCTCCATCCAGGCTGGCGACGCTGAGATCGTGATGTGCGGCGGCACCGAGAACATGTCCGCTGCTCCCTACGCTATCCCCGCAGCTCGCTGGGGCGCTCGTATGTTCGACGGCAAGATGGTCGACACCATGGTCAAGGACGGTCTGTGGGACGCATTCAACAACTACCACATGGGCACCACCGCTGAGAACATCTGCGACATCTGGGGCATCACCCGCCAGGAGCTGGACGAGTTCGGCTACAACTCCCAGCAGAAGGCCATCGCAGCCATCAAGGCTGGCAAGTTCGAGGACGAGATCGTTCCCGTCATGGTCAAGCAGAAGAAGGCTATGGTCGAGTTCAAGGTCGACGAGCATCCCAAGGACACCACTCTGGAGAAGATGGCTGGCCTGAAGGGCGCTTTCCCCAACTCCAAGGACGGCAACATCGACAGCGTCACCATGACCTTCGAGGCTAAGCACCTGAACCCCTCCGAGGACAACGTGGGCGTTCAGCGCGTCACCGCAGGCAACGCTTCCGGCATCAACGACGGCGCTGCTGCTATCATCCTGGCTTCCAAGGAAGCATGCGAGAAGTACGGCCTGAAGCCCCTGTTCAAGATGATCTCCTGGGGCCAGGGCGGCGTCGATCCCAAGATCATGGGCGTCGGTCCCGTTCCCGCTACCCAGCAGGCTCTGAAGAAGGCTGACCTGACCATCGACGACATCGACCTGATCGAGGCCAACGAGGCATTCGCAGCACAGTCCATCGCAGTTGCTAAGGAACTGGGCTGGGCCGACAAGATGGAGAAGGTCAACGTCAACGGCGGCGCTATCGCTATCGGCCACCCCGTCGGCTGCTCCGGTGCTCGTATCATCGTCACCCTGCTGCACGAGATGGCAAAGCGCGAGGATGCAAAGAAGGGTCTGGCTACCCTGTGCATCGGCGGCGGCCAGGGCGTTACCGCTATCTTCGAGAAGTGCTAATTTCTTCTTAAAGAAAGAAATCGCCTGATTATCGCTTTTGAACGTGGGATGTCCTTCGGGACATCCCACGTTTTTTATCCATCAAGCCCCCTTCTTCCTGCAATCAAAATCCCTCATGGCAGGATTTTCAAGGGGTTTGGCCCCCATTGTCTTGACGATTCGGGGCAGGATAGCTATAATAAAAGGTACTGAATCTTAGAGGATAAGATTTTTGCCAATCTGCAACTACCACAAAATCAGAAAGGGGTTTTTTCCTATGGCAAACGATCGTATTTTTAACTTTTCCGCAGGCCCTTCCATGCTTCCCCTGGAAGTGCTGAACCGCGCTGCTGCTGAGATCACCAACTACAAGGGCTCCGGCATGTCCGTTATGGAGATGTCCCACCGCTCCAAGGTCTACCAGGGTATCTTCGACGAGACCCAGGAGAAGTTCCGTAAGCTGATGGGCGTTCCCGAGGGCTACAAGGTCCTGTTCCTGCAGGGCGGCGCTACCATGCAGTTTGCTATGGTTCCCATGAACCTGATGACCAAGACCGGCAAGGCTGACTATGTCCGCACCGGCAACTTCGCAAACGCTGCTCACAAGGAAGCCAAGAAGTATGGCGAGGCCAACGTGGCCGGCTCCTCCGAGGACCGCAAGTGGGCTTATATCCCCACCCAGGACCAGCTGACTCTGGACCCCAACGCTTCCTACCTGCACTACTGCTCCAACAACACCATCGAGGGTACTCAGTGGCAGTATGTCCCCGAGGCTCCCGCCGGTGTTCCCCTGGTCTGCGACATGTCCTCCGACATCATGTCCCGTCCTGTTGACGTGAGCAAGTACGGCCTGATCTATGCCGGCGCTCAGAAGAACCTGGCTCCCGCTGGTCTGACCATCGCCATCATCAAGGAAGACCTGGCTGGCAACGAGATGCCCTTCACCCCCGCTATCATGAGCTACAAGAACATGATCGAGAAGGACTCCATGTACAACACTCCTCCCTGCTGGCCCATCTATATGCTGGGTCTGATGTGCGACTGGGTCGAGTCCGTGGGCGGCACCGCAGGCATCGAGCAGATGAACATCAAGAAGGCAAACATGCTGTACGAGTGCCTGGAAGGCTCCAAGCTGTTCCAGCTGGCAGCTGACAAGGACTCCCGCTCCTTCATGAACGTCACCTTCCGCACCGGCAACGACGAGCTGGACGCAAAGTTCGCTTCCGAGGCCGGCAAGAAGGGCTTCTCCAACCTGAAGGGTCACCGTTCCGTGGGCGGCATGCGTGCTTCCATCTACAACGCAATGCCCATCGAAGGCGTCGAGGCTCTGTGCGACTTCATCCGCGAGTTCGAGAAGAACGCATAAATTAAACTCAAAACCAAACCTCCCAGGCACCATCGTTCCCGGTGGTGCCTGCCGAGCATCTAAACAAAAGATTCAGAAAGGAATGTTTTCCCATGTATCAGGTTAAGACCATGAACAAGATCTCCAAGATCGGCCTGGCTCAGCTGGACGATCGTTTCCAGATCGCTGACGACGTGGCAAACGAGGACGCCATCCTGGTCCGTTCCGCTAAGCTGCACGACTATGACTTCCCCGCTTCCCTGCAGTGCATCGCCCGTGCAGGCGCAGGCGTCAACAACATCCCCCTGGACCGCGCTGCCGAGGCTGGCATCGTTGTCTTCAACACCCCCGGCGCAAACGCCAACGGCGTGAAGGAGCTGGCCATCGCCGCTCTGCTGCTGGCTTCCCGTAAGGTCTCCCAGGGCATCACCTGGGTCAAGGAGCAGGCTGCTGCCGGCGCTGACATCGCTGCTGTGGTGGAGAAGGGCAAGTCCGCTTTCGTGGGCCCCGAGATCATGGGCAAGACCCTGTCCGTCATCGGCCTGGGCGCTATCGGCGTTCTGGTTGCCAACGCAGGCGCTGCTCTGGGCATGAAGGTCGTGGGCTATGACCCCTTCCTGTCCGTGAAGAACGCTCTGTCCCTGGACCCCTCCGTTGAGGTCGTTCCCACCATGGACGAGGCCTTCGCTGCTGCTGACTATGTCTCCCTGCACCTGCCCATGCTGCCCTCCACCAAGGGCACCATCAACGAGGCTGCCTTCGGCAAGATGAAGGACGGCGTCCGCGTCATCAACCTGGCTCGCGGCGAGCTGGTGGACAACGCTTCCATGAAGGCTGCTCTGGAGTCCGGCAAGTGCGCTGCTTACGTCACCGACTTCCCCGACAGCGAGGTCGCTGCCATGGAAGGCGCCGTCTGCATCCCCCACCTGGGCGCTTCCACCCCCGAGTCTGAGGACAACTGCGCCATCATGGCTTCCCGCCAGGTCAAGGACTACCTGGACAACGGCAACATCGTCAACTCCGTCAACCTGCCCGTCCTGACCATGGCTTGGGCTGCTGCCAACCGTGTCTGCGTCATCTCCAAGGGTGCTGACGCTGCTGCTGTTCTGGCTGCTGTTCCCGGTGTTGTCGCTTCCGCTTCCAACACCCGCGGTGACTACGCTTACGCTATCATCGACACCAACGAGGCTGTTGACGCTGCTGCTGTCTCCGCAGTGCCCGGCGTCATCCGCGTCCGCGTTCTGAGCAAGTAAGGAGGACCCCATCATGGCCAAGATCCATCCCTCCGCCTGGGTCGCCCCCGGCGCATTCATCCGGGGTGACGTGACCCTGGCAGAAGAGGTCAGCGTTTGGTACAACGCCGTTCTGCGTGCCGACCAGCTGTCCATTTCCGTGGGCAAGCGGTCCAACATCCAGGATAACGCCGTCATCCACGGCGACCGGGGCCACAACGTGACCATCGGTGAGAACGTCACCGTGGGCCACAGCGCCATCCTCCACGGCTGCACCGTGGAAGACAACTGCCTCATCGGCATGGGCGCCACCGTTCTCGACCATGCGGTCGTGGGCGAGGGCTCCATCGTGGGCGCAGGTGCCGTGGTCTCCTCCGGCACCATCATCCCCCCCAGAAGCCTGGTGGTGGGCATCCCCGGCAAGGTCAAGAAGACCCTGTCCGAGGAGGACGTTGCCGGCAACCTGGAGAACGTGGAAGAGTACCTGGAGCTCATGGAGATCGCCAAGAACGATCCCGCAAACCAGTAAAAAAGACTCAAAAAGGGACGGAATCCTTCCGTCCCTTTTTGCCGTTCCATCCCTTCGTGAAAGGATGACCTATCATGGTGTATGCACTGACCCATCCGGAATATTTTTCTCTGGTCGGCCCCCAGGGTGAGACCTATCAGGGGGGCAACCAGGACTGGTTCCCCGACCGCTGGCAGCAGCGGGCGGGCTGCGGTCCCACGGCCTCAGCTGCCCTCCTCACCTACCTCTCCCGGCTCCACCCGGTCCTGTCCCCCATGGCCCCCAAGGGGGACTCCGTGGCGGACTTCACCGCCTACATGGAGGAGATTTGGTCCTACGCCACCCCCGGCCCCCGGGGCCTGGACCAGGCGGATAACCTGATCCTGGGCTGTCGGAGCTTCGCCCTGTCCAAGGGCTGCGTCCTGCTGGGTGAGGTCCTGGAGATCCCCAACCGGGAGCAGGCCCCCCGGCCTTCTCTGTCAGTCTGCCGGGATTTTCTGGCCGAGGCCCTCTACGCCGATCTGCCCGTGGCCTTCCTGAACTACTCCAGCGGGGCGGTGGACAACCTGGACAGCTGGCACTGGGTCACCCTCATCGCCATGGAAGACCCGGACAACGGCAAGCTCCCCTGCCTCATTCTGGACGGGGGCGAGCAGAAGGTCATCGACTTCACCCAGTGGCTGAACACCTCGGTCCGGGGCGGCGCCCTGGCGGTGCTGTATCCCATGATCGAACTGGAAGAAGAATAAAACAAAGGCTTCGGGAACTCCCGAAGCCTTTGTTTTATTCTTGATATCAGTCCTTCTTTGCCATGCTGGTGGCGATGGTCTTGCCGCCCATGGCGATGCGGTCCAGCGCGTTGTCGTGGTAGACCACGGTCAGCTTCTTATCAGCACCCAGGACCTCCTGGACAGCACCCTGCATAGCCTCTGCCAGAGCGTCCACCTTCTCCACCTTGGTGGGGCCGGCTTCCAGGTTGATGACCACCATCTTCTGGTCATCCAGGGGCTTGCCGTTTTCGTACAGGGTCTCGTACTCCTTCACGAAGGTATAGATGTGGGGAGCCTTCAGGATGGGCTGGGCTGCACCGTACAGCTTCTCAACCAGAGCGTCCTTCTTCTCCTGGTCCATCTTGGACACGTTTACGTACATGCTGGGCATAGTAAGTTCCTCCTTGATATTGGTTGAATCGCCTCTTGGGCGGGTTTCACGGGCAGTCAGGACAGGGTATCGTCCTTCTTCTTCAGGGGGGTCTGGGAGCCGTCCTCTTCCACGAAGTAGACGTTGGACAGGGTGGCCTCCAGGCTCTTGCGGATGTCGGCCAGGTACTCCTTGCGCAGGGCAGTCTGCTCGGCCTTCTCCTCCTCGGTGAGGCCCTCGGCCTTGCTCTTCCGGGCCAGCTCGTTGATGCGGTCAATGCTTTCTTTGGTCATGTCGCGTTTCCTTTCTATGGTCATGGGGTCTCCCCCGTTATTCACAAATAGCGCTCCAGTTCCAGGATGATGCGGCCCCGCTTGGAGGTCCCTCCCACAGCGGTGAGGACGCACTTGCCCAGGCCCCGGCAGGACAGGGTATCCCCCTCCTCCAGGGTCTTATCGGCCTTCTCACAGGGCCGGTGGTTCACCATGACCCGTCCGCCCCGGATGAGGTCGGCGGCACGGCTGCGGGAAATGGAAAAGCCCGACGCCAGCACGGCGTCCAGCCGCAGGGTAGCCACGGTGTCCCGGATCTTCTTGACCTCTCCCCTGGCGGGGGTCAGGTCAGACAGGGGGATCTCCCGGAGCTTCACCGGGTATCGGCCTGCCTTCTCCCACTGGGCCAGCAGGATGGGCAGGGTCTCCCGCAGGACCAGGACCTGGGCCCCGGTCTCGGTGATGAGGATGTCCCCGATCTTCTCCCGGGTGAGCCCCAGGCCCATGAGGGAGCCCAGGTAGTCCCGGTGGGTGAGGCTGGCCATGCCGGAGACCTTGGCCTCCAGGGCGCAGACGGGGCAGTCCTCCCCCATCTGCCAGGTCTCCTCCTCCAGCCAGTCGGGGAGAAAGGCCCACAGCTTCCGCTCGGCCTCGGGATAGCCCCCGAAGAGGATCCCCTGCTTTGGGGCAGCCGCCATGAGCAGGTCGGCGCTCACCGCCTGCTCCGCCGGGGAGAGAAAGCCGGTATGGGTGGGCACGCCCCGCTGGTCGGCCCGCTGCTGTTGGTCCAGGACCCGGGCCAGCAGCAGACGCTGGTCCCCGTCCCGGGCGAACCGGTCCAGAAGCTCTCGCTTGTTCACGGCCTGCCCTCCTCCTGTTTCTCGGTAGAAAATGGCACAAAATCTGCCATCCTGTGTAAATTTTAGTATATCCCGGGACAATGTCTATTGTCAACGGAAAAGATTCGAGATATAATTACTCTGCTTAATAAACGCTTTCGTAATTAAACACAAAATTTCCATGCAGACCCAATCTCACCGAATTATGGAGGCCGCTATGAGACGCATACTCTTTATCTACAACCGACACGCCGGCAAAAACAAGACCTGGGCCGGCCTGTCTGATATGATCAATGCCATGACCGAGCAGAACTGCCTGGTGACTGCCTACCCCACCCAGTACCGCGGGGCGGTCACAGATATCATCCGGGAGAGGGCCCACGACTACGACCAGGTGGTCATTGCCGGCGGCGACGGCACCCTCAGCGAGGCCATCTCCAGCGCCCGCCACCTGGACCCGGTCCCCGTCATCGGCTACATCCCCCTGGGCACCACCAACGACTTCTCCCGGAACCTGGACCTGCCCCCAGCCAAACACTTGACTGACCTGGCAGCCACCGCCGTCACCGGCGTGCCCCAGACCCACGACCTGGGCTCCTTCAACAACCAGGACTTCCTCTATGTGGCGGCCTTCGGTGCCTTTGCCCAGGTGTCCTACTCCACCCCCCAGGCCATGAAAAACGTCCTGGGCTACAACGCCTACATTCTGGAAGGGGCCCGGAACCTGGTGTCCATCAAGCCCCACCACATCAAGGTGGAGTACGACGGCAACGTTCTGGAAGGGGACTACCTCTACGGCATGGTGAGCAACACCACCTCTGTGGGCGGCGTGAAGAACTTCCCCCCGGGCAACCCCGACCTGTCCGACGGCCTGCTGGAGGTCACCCTCATCTCCCCCATCCGGGGGGTCAAGACCGTGGAAGAGTTCGGCCGGGCCGTCCTCAGCGGCGATCCCTCGGTCCTCAGCTCCATCCTCACCTCCTTCTCCACCCCCAAGGTAACCATCACTTCGGAGGAGGGTCTGGCCTGGACCCTGGACGGGGAGGACGGCGGCATCCACACCACCGTCGAGATCGAAGCCATCCACAAGGCCTACACCATTATTCACGGAGAATAAGAATTCCAGATATTTCCATACGTTGACACCTCATTTGTTTTGTGGTAAAATATACACAAGAAGTCATAGGAAAAAGGAGGATATTTTATGGAAATCAAGAAAGTTCTTCTGCCCATCGACGGCAGCCCCCGTTCCAAGCGCACCGTCCGCATGGTCAAGCGTGTCTGCAGACCCGAAGAGTGCGAGATCTACATCGTCAAGGTGATCGGTGCACAGCTCTACATCAACTCCATGGAGGAGATCAAGCTCCGTGCTGAGCAGGCAGCTCCCGAGCTGGAGGAAGTGGCCGCCATGCTGGAAGGCTACACCGTCCACACCCAGGTCCTGCTGGGCAGCGCCCCCGGCGTGGAGATCGTGGAGTACGCCAAGGAGATCGATGCCGCTGTCATCTTCCTGACCCGCTCCACCCGCGGTCCCATCCGCAAGATGGGCTCTGTTGCCACCTATCTGGTGAAGAACGCCACCTTCCTGGATGTCTTCGTCATGCGGGAGGATCCCGATGTTCCCGAAGAATAACTTTTTACTTGAGGGACCCGCTGCGCTGGGCTCCCTCAAGTGTTTTTTGCGGCCTGCTGCGCGCGCCCTACGGGCACACTGACAGGCCGAGCAGTGTTTTCCGGCACGCACATGTCGCGCCGGAAAACGTATCTAACTTTCTTTCGCCGTTTCATCGGCGAAACTCTACGAGGCTTTTCTGTGAAACGAAAAGGGGCGCTGCATTTTGCAGCGCCCCTTTTTATGGGAGGACGGAGGACAAACGTCCTCAATGTGTACTCTTGGATGACATGATACAGCATATGTCAAGACATGTCAATCCCCTTTCTGCTGCAAATTTCTTCCCGCCCTTCATTTGGTCTATTGACATCATCCTCCCTCTGGTCTATAATGAAATCGACTTAAATAGACCTGATAGGGAGGTTCCTTCCATGAAACGTATCCTTTCTCTTCTCCTTACCCTGGGGCTGGGCCTTTCCCTGGCTGTGGTCCCGGCCTCCGCCGCAGACCCGGTCTGCTCCCCCTGGGCGCAGTACTATGTCCGGGATGCTGCAATCTTCCACATGATGCCTGACTGCCTGAAGGACAGCGATTTCCGGGAGAACATCACCCGCCGGGAGTTCTGCCACCTGGCCTACGAGACCATGGGCAATATGACTGCCAACATCGACTACCACCGGGATCTGGCAGCAGCCCAGGCTCAGGGCACCTCTCAGGACTTCCTGAAGGAGCACGGCTGGTCTTATGACCACCGGTATCCCCCGGTCTCCCCGGGCTATACTCCCTTCCGGGACACCCGGGAGACCCCCATCCTGGCCCTTGCCGAGGCCGGGATCATCCAGGGCAAGGGAAACCGGACCTTCGCCCCAGAGGACCTTCTCACCCGGGAAGAGGCCGCCGCCATCCTGGGTCGGATGGCCGAGTACTATGACATCCCCCGGTTTGACCAGCCCCTGCCCTTCGCCGACACCCCCTCCATCTCGGACTGGGCTCTGGACGGGGTCACCGCCGTCTGGGGTATGGGCATCATGAACGGGATGACCACTGAGACCTTCTCCCCTTCCGGCACCTACACCCGGGAGCAGGCCGTGGCCACCATGCTCCGCCTGTATTATTCCTACCCCAAGGAACTGGAAGAGGGGATGCTCCCTGAAGGACTCCACCATAAGTTCAACAATATGCGCAGCTGGCTGGAGGACGACCAGGGAACCATTTATCTTCCCCTGGACAGCGTCTGGCGGTCCTACGACTACCGGCCGGACTGGGGGTATGAGACTTACAAGCCCTTTGCTTACGGGGACACCGTTCTGGTGGCCGCCCAGGGACAGGACACCCCGGAAGACCCCTACTGCTCCCACCTCTTCGATGCCTACACAGGCGAGCGGCTGATCACCGGCATGAAGGGGACCTTTTGGGCCCTCACCTCTGACCACCAGTATCTCATCATGGAGGCCATTTCCTACGATGCAAATCACTGGGGTGAGTCCTTTTACTGGGTCTACGACTTCTCCGGTCGGGAACTGATGAGCTGTGTTCCCTGGAAGGACCTGAAGGCCGCCGGATATGTCCAGGCAGAGCACTCCATCTATCACGATTGGTGACATCAGAAACAGCCCTCGGAACGAAAGTTCCAAGGGCTGTTCAGCCTTCTGTCAGCAGTTTCACCCGGTTGTATACCTGGGCGGGGGTACCGCTGGAGTCCAGGTCCACGCTGACCACCCGCACCCCGGGAAACCGGCGGGTCAGGGCGGCGTACCGGCCCCGGCCGCAGATGTGGTTGGGCAGACACCCGAAGGGCTGCATGGCCAGGACCCGGGTGTATCCGGCAGCGGCGTAAGCCGCCAGCTCTCCCCCCATAAGCCAGCCGTCAGCCACCCGGAGCTCCGGGGAGACCTGCCGGGCGGCCTGGAGCTGAAAGTCCGGGAAGGGGTCCAGGCTGTGGAACCCGTGGCCCCGGAGGGTCCGGACCATATGGGCCTGGAGGGAGGCCACCCAGCGGCTCAGCCCCTGCCACACCCACCGGAGAGGCCCTCTGGTCCGGGCGATCTGGCTGGAAGCATAGTAGAGGATGTACCAGGAGAAACCGTTCACCAGAACTTCGGCACCCTCCCCTTCTAAAAAGTCCACCATGTCCCAGTTGCCCAGGGCACAGTACTTGGTGTACAGCTCCCCAACCAGGGCCACCTGCTTCTTTTCCTCCCCGGTCCGGGGGATGGCCCCGAAGTCAGCGGCCATGGCAGACAGGTTTTTCTTCATGCGGCGGATGGTCAGCCCCTCCCCCGTTTCCAGGTCCCGGCACAGGCGGGCGGTCCACTTCTCCCGGCAGGCGTTGGTCTGGCCGGGCGTTGTTTCATAGGGACGGGTCTGGTGGGTCAGGAGCATCAGCAGATCCCCGTAGAACAGGCCGAAAAGGGCCTTCCAGGCCATGGGGAGGGTGATGGGCAGCTGGGCCTCCTTCTCCACCCCCTTCACGTTGAAGGTCAGGGCCTCCACCTGGCCATAGCCCGCCGCCGTCAGGGCCTTCCGCACCAGCCAGGTGAAGTTGGACCCCCGGCAGGCATCCCCCGCAGAAAACATAAGCAGGGCGGTGTGATCCAGGTCGTACTTCCCGGATGCCAGGGCGGTGAGGTACTGGCCCAGGGCCAGGTGGAAGGGGTAGCACATATCGTTGTGGGAGTACCGCAGGGCGGCATCCACCACCCCGTCCCGCTGGGTCAGCAGGACGGGCTGATAGTCCCTGGAGGTCAGCGCATGGCAGAGGAAGGGCATATGGTCGTCCATCATGGACGGGATGAGCAGGGTCTTCTTCATGTCCTTCCTCCTTTCTATAGTCAGGACCACCCGCATAGCGGGTGGCCTGCACCAGCCCCATAGGGGCATATTTCCCGCTTAGCCTAAAGGCCCTTGAACGGTCCGCCAACCGCTGACATTCTCGGGCCCCCGCTAAAGCGGGAATTTTTTATGCCTTA
>JAFXCU010000035.1 GCA_017521345.1 Ruminiclostridium sp.
CATATTCATGCCCCGGACGGCGTAGGTCTTGCCGCCGTCGTAGGACTTACCCACATTCTCCAAACGGATCATAGGCTCGCTCATTGCTTGGATCCTCCTTGTCTTACCTCGAGTAGTGTTTTCTGAGAGATCATAAATACGATGATGACCGGGATGATGTACGCCAGGCTGGCCGCGGCCATGACACCAAGGGAGACCGTATACTTCATGTCGTCATAGTCGAACATCTTGCCGATGATGGAGGACATGGTGGTGGTCTTGCCGTAGATGAAGAGGCTGATCAGCATATACTGGCCCCAGCCGCTGAGGAAGGAATTGACCAGGATGACCGCGATGCCGGGCTTGGCGGCGGGAACGATGATCCGGAAAAAGGTCTTGAACCGGGAAGCGCCGTCCACGATGGAGGCCCATTCCATATCCCAGTTGATATTGTCGAAGAAGCCCTTCATCAGCCACACCGCGCCGGGCAGATAGGTACCAACGCACAGCAGCATGACGCCGGAGAGCTTATTGGTCATCTTCAGGAAGGTCAGCAGGAAGATGTAGGGGATCAGCAGGGCGACGCCGGGGAAGGCGTCCAGGATGATCAGCAGTCTGGCCAGCAGTTTTCTGCCGGGGAACTCGGTACGGGACATGGCATAGGCAGCCGGGACCGTCATGATGACGACCATGGTAGCCATGCAGGCACCGAAGAGGAAGCTGTAGAGCATACCGGGAAGCGCAGGGGAGATCTTATCGCCGTTCTTCAGGACGGTGGTCTCGGTCAGGAAGGTCCAGTTGCCCAGGGTGAACTTACCGCCGATGTCGGTGAAGGCCTTGGAGAACAGGTAGATATAGGGAACGACCACCAGGCAGGATAAGAGGCTGATGATGATGAAATACTTCCAGGCGCCCCGGGGGCGGTCGTCGGAGAGCCGTCTGGCCCGCAGACGGGCAAAGACATTGTTATCGCTCATAAGGAAGCCTCCTCTCTTATCAGATGTCCATCCGGGCACGGCGGAGCTGCTTGTCGACCTTGAAGACCTTCAGCATGATCATACCCATGATGATGCAGATAGTGACCAGGAAGACGGACAGAGCCGCGCCGTAACCGTAGCGCTTGGAGCTGTATGCTGTGAAGAAGATATAGTAAGCGTAGTTCGTGGTGCTGCCCTTGGGTCCGCCGTTGGTGAACAGGCGGATGGTCTCATAGCCGCAGAAGCCGCCCAGGATGGACCACAGGGTCTTCTGGGTGATGGGCCAGGACAGGTAGGGCAGGACGATCCTGCGACAGATATACAGATTGCTTGCACCATCCACACGGGCAGACTGATAGATGCTGGTGGGGATCTGATGGATGGCAGAACTGAAGAGGATGATGGAGCCGGAAGCGGACTTAAGGCACGTGATGAACACCAGCAGAGCGAAGGAATGCTTCGTGAACCAGTCTATTGGCGGCAGGTTCAGGGCTACCAGCATATTGTTCAGCAGACCGCCGCCGTCGACAGAGGCGAAGCAGGTACGCCACACGAAGACATAGACGATCTGGGGCGTCAGGCTGGGGATCAGCCACAGGATGCGGAAAAAGAGGCCCGCGTTCTTGCGCTGATAGACGATGTCCAGATAATAAGTGGTGATGATACACACGAAAATGGAGCCCAAAACATTGAACACCACATCGATGGCCACCAGCAGGAATGTCCGCAGGACGATCTTGCCCATGTCGGGATAGCCGAAGATCTTGGTATAATTCTTGAAACCGACGAAATCCCACTTCATCTTCATATCCATACTGGTAAAGGACATGACCAGCATGATGATGATGGGAGCAACGACGAAGAGGACGGTGAAAACAGCGAAGGGAGCCAGCATCAGGTATGGGAACCGATATCTTCTGCGAAGGGCCCGCCGGTCTTCACGAAGGGTATAGCCCTCAGTATTCTTTACTTTCATAGCGAACCTTCAACTTTCTTGCAAAATTTGAAGATGCGTCCGCCGCATGGTACGGCGGACGCATCGGATGCTTAAGCGATTCTAAGATCCAGGGAGAGATCAGTCAACGATGATGTAGGTGCCATCGTCCATGTTGAAGGTCATCTTGGCGATGCAGTCAGCAGCGATCTCCTCGATGGAGCGGCTGGGATCCAGAGCCTCCAGCTCGGCCTCCTGCAGAGCGTCGTACAGCTCCTGAGAGTGGCCGTACAGGCTCAGAGAGGGGTTGGTGGTGTTGGTGGTGAACAGGTAGGGGGTAGCCCACTCGATATCGGACAGCCAACGGTCAGCAGCGTAGGTGGGATGCTCCAGAACGCTCTTGGTGATGGCGACGTGGCCGGACTCGACGGAGATGGTGACCTGGAACTCGGGCAGCAGGACGGTGTCCAGCAGACGGCGGCAGTACTCAGCCATCTTCTCGGAGGACTGAGAGGCAGTAGTCAGCATCCAGGCATGGGGGTTGGCGCCGCAGGCGGGGGTCTCGCCAATATTGGTCACGGGGATGGGGATGGAGAAGAAGTTCTCGTCCCAGTACTCGCTGGTGACACCGGAGGCCTTCATGCAGTCGCCCTTGGTGGAGATGTTGTTGACCCAGGCGAAGCTCTTGCCGTTGGGCCAGATGTCGCCTTCCAGCATATCCCAGTTGAAGTCGGTCAGGGAGTTGTAGGGGGTGATGCCCAGCTCGACGCACTCACGGAAGAAGCCCAGGTAGTTCTCCACATGCTCGTGGCTGACAGTGACGATGTTCTCCTCATTCAGAGGCACCTGTCCGCCGGCAAAGGAAACGAAGATGTAACGCCAGTCAGCGCCCTTGTTGGGGCGATGGGTCAGGCCGTACTCGCAGATGCCGGCATCGACGATCTGCTTGGCGACATCCTGGAAATCATCCAGAGTCAGCTTGCCGGCGCGCATGTCGGCCTTCCAGGCCTCGATCTCAGCGTCGGTCCAGCCCAGCTCCACCAGAGCGGGCTTGTAGATCATGAAGCCACGGAACTCGGTGTCCAGGGGCACGCCGATGTACTCGCCATCGCCGTACTTCATCATGTCGGCGACGCCGGGCAGCAGGTCAGCGGTGTGGGCCTCGTCCTCAACGACATAAGCAGCGTTGACGGTGTAGCCGGCCTCGTAGTACTTGATGGAAGCGGAGTTCTGCAGGATCTCGGGCATGTTGCCTTCCTGAGCCCAGATGACCAGGGAGTCATCCATGGAGTC
>JAFXCU010000036.1 GCA_017521345.1 Ruminiclostridium sp.
GCATTTCCTCTGACAACGTCCCCGGCGGCTACGAAAAAGATGCAGCAGGAGGCCTACCATATCATGCAGGCCATGAACGGCATCCACCCGGGCGATCCCACTTACAGCACCGACCTGAACATCGAGACCTATCAGAAAACCATGTGATCCCAGGGGCGCCCTTCCGGCGCCCCTTTTCCATGCCCTGCGGACACAGGGCGGAAGGAAGGCGCGAGAAGGGCGAAAATCAGAAGGGGAAAGGTACAAATTCTCAAAAAAAGCAAAAAGTGACGCAGATTTTTTAATTTTTATGGGTCTGCAATATTGAATTTCACCGTGATATGTAGTAAAATCTATAAAACTCTTTTGACATGTCTTTCTCTCTTGGCAAAATGTCTCTGAGACAAAGACACGCCAGTTTTCGAACCAGTGTAGAAAGGGAGGATCTCATGAACTCCAAAACCATGATGTACATCCTGAAACGAATCCTGCTCGCCATCCTGACGGTATGGGTTGTCATCACCGTAACCTTCTTCGTCATGCGTGCGGTTCCCGGCGGCCCGTTCCTGGGTGAGAAGGCCATCTCCGAAGCTGCACAGGAAGCTCTGATGGCAAAGTACGGCATGGATAAGCCCCTGCTGGTGCAGTATTTTACATATCTGAAGGATATTGTCACCAAGTTTGATTTCGGCCCGTCCCTGAAGCTGCGCGGCCGCAGCGTCATTAACATTATCGCCGACGGCATGAAGGTTTCCGCCAAGCTGGGCCTGACCGCCGCTTGCATCGCCCTGGTGGTGGGTGTGGTTCTGGGTTCCATCGCCGCCCTGCGCCGCAACAAGTTTGTGGATAAGGTCATCATGGTTGTCACCACTGCCTTCATTTCCATGCCTTCCTTTATTATGGGTACGCTGCTGCTTTTGACCTTCGCCTTGAAATTGGCCATTGTTCCGGCCAACGGCGAAACGGCCCAGGGCCTGATCCTGCCGATCATCACCCTGTCCCTGTCTCCCATGGCGAACATCACCCGTCTGACCCGTTCCTCCATGCTGGACGTTCTGGGCCAGGACTATGTGCGTACCGCCAGAGCCAAGGGCGTGCCTCCCGTTAAGATCATCTTCGGCCATGCGCTGAAGAACTCCCTGATCCCCGTCATCACCTACTTTGGCCCCATGCTGGCCTACATCGTCACCGGTTCTCTGGTTGTGGAGCAGATCTTTGCCGTGCCCGGCATCGGCCGTTACTTTGTCAGCTCCATCACCGGCCGTGACTACCCCCTGATTATGGGTACCACCATCGTGCTTGCCACGTTGATTGTCATCATGAATCTGATCAGCGATATTATGTATAAGATCGTTGACCCGAGAATCACGCTGGAGTAAGGAGGAAGTGCAAATGAAAAACAATCCCTTTAGTCTGCATGTGAATCTGGATGACTTCAATCCCGCGACCGAGGCGGAAAAGGAATATATGGTGCAGATGCGCCCCTCCACCACCTTTTTCAAGGACGGTGTGAAGCGCCTTCTGAAGAATAAGATCGCCACCATCAGCCTGATCATCATTGTGATCATCACCCTGACTTCCATCATTCTTCCGTTCTTCTGGCCCTACAGCTACAATACCATGCTGGGCGTTCGTCCCGGCAAGCCCGTTGACGCTTCTTACAACAACCTGGCTCCCTTCACCTACGGTGAAACGGAACTGGCCCGCATCGAAGCCGGCGAGAAGGTATTCCCCCACATCTTCGGCACCGATGCTTCCGGCCGTGACTACTTCATCCGTGTGGTCTACGGCACCCGCATCTCCCTGGCGGTCGGCTTCTTTGCCAGTATCATCGTTCTGATCATCGGCATGACCGTCGGTTCCCTGGCCGGTTACATCGGCGGTAAAGTGGACCTGATCATCATGCGAATCGTCGATATCATCTACTCGCTGCCTGATATGCTGATGGTCATTCTGCTGGCCTCCGTTATGAAGGTTGCCCTGGGCGAGGCCATTGAAGGTACCGTGCTGGAAAAACTGGGCGGAAACATCATCTCCCTGTTCATCATCTTTGCGCTGCTGTACTGGGTCAGCATGGCCCGTCAGATCCGCGGCCAGATCCTGTCCCTGAAGGAGCAGGAGTACGTCCTGGCTGCCAACTCCACCGGCGCAAAGTCCGGCTGGGTCATCCGCAAGCACCTGCTGCCCAACTGCATCAGCGTCGTGGTCATCTCCACCGCCCTGCAGATCCCCAGCGCCATCTTTACCGAGAGCTACCTGTCTTTCCTGGGCCTGGGCGTCAACGCTCCCATGCCCTCCCTGGGCTCCCTGGCTTCCGACGCACTCAACGGCATCACCAGCTATCCCTACCGCCTGGTGATCCCCGCTGTCACCATCTCCCTGATCGTTCTTTCTCTGAACCTGTTCGGTGACGGCCTGCGCGACGCCTTCGACCCGAAACTGAAGAATTAAGGAGGATGCAGCTATGGCAATGTTAGAAGTAAAAGATCTGCGCACCTCGTTCTTCACCCCCGCCGGCGAAGTGAAGGCCGTTAACGGCATTTCCTTCTTCCTGGACCACGGTAAGGTTCTGGGTATCGTCGGCGAATCCGGTTCCGGCAAGTCCGTTACCGCCTATTCCATCATGCAGATCCTGGAAAAGACCGGCAAAATTGTCGGCGGTTCCATCAAGTTCGACGGTCAGGAACTGGTCAATGCCGGCGAGAAGGTCATGAAGACCATCCGCGGCAACAAGATCTCCATCATCTTCCAGGACCCCATGACCTCCCTGAACCCCACCTACACCATCGGCCACCAGCTGATGGAGGCGATCATGCTGCACACGCCCCGCAACAGAAAAGAAGCTTACGAGCGCGCTGTGGAAATGCTCCGTCTGGTCAATGTCAATGAGCCGGAAAAGCGCATGAATCAGTATCCCTTCGAATTCTCCGGCGGTATGCGTCAGCGTGTTATGATCGCCATGGCTCTGGCCTGTGAGCCGGATATCCTCATCGCCGACGAGCCCACCACGGCTCTGGACGTGACCATTCAGGCCCAGATCCTGGAACTGATGCAGCAGCTGCAGAAAGAACTGGGCATGGCCATTATCATGATCACCCATGACCTGGGCGTCGTTGCCCAGATGTGTGACGAGATCATCGTCATGTATGCCGGCTCCATCTGCGAGCAGGGTACTGCCGAAGAGATCTTCTACAACCCCAAGCACGAATACACCAAGGGCCTGATGAAGTCCATCCCCACCCTGGACAACGGCGGCGAGCGTTTGCAGCCCATCACCGGCACCCCCATCGACCTTCTGAACATGCCCGCCGGCTGCCCCTTCGCACCGCGCTGCGGCGAGGCCATGAAGATCTGCCTGCGGGAGCGCTGTGAGCGTATGGAAATCAACGCCGAGCACGCAGCGGCCTGCTGGATGAATGTCAAGGAAGCCATGCTTCAGGAAGGCGGTGAGGAAGAATGAAAGATGCAAAGACTCTGGTTGAAGTCAAAAATCTGAAAAAGTACTTCCCCGTCAACACCGGCATATTCACCTCCAAGCCGCTGAAGGCTGTGGATGACGTGTCCTTCGCCATCAAGCAGGGCGAGACCCTGGGCCTGGTCGGCGAGTCCGGCTGCGGCAAGACCACCGTGGGCAGAACCCTGCTGCACCTGTACAAGCCCACCGCTGGTGAGATCTGGTTCGACGGCAAGCAGATCCAGACCAAGAAGGATCTGCACGAGTACCGTCAGACCACCGCCATGGTGTTCCAGGATCCCTATTCCTCCCTGAACCCCCGCATGACCGTGGCCGACATCATTGCCGAGCCCCTGGACGTGCACAAAGCCTATTCCAACCGCAAGGAGCGCCAGGAAAAGGTGCTGGAGCTGATGGAAAGGGTCGGCCTGAACTCCGAGCATGCCAACCGCTACGCCCACGAGTTCTCCGGCGGCCAGCGTCAGAGAATCGGCATCGCCCGTTCTCTGTCCATGAATCCCAGCTTCGTCGTCTGTGACGAGCCCGTTTCCGCTCTGGACGTTTCC
>JAFXCU010000037.1 GCA_017521345.1 Ruminiclostridium sp.
CCCAGATGGTGGGCTTTGTCAGCTTCGCTGTGGCAGCAGGTATCATCATCTGGCAGCTTCGGAAGCATCCGAAACCCGAAAACCTGTACGTAAATAAACTTCAGCATACAAAATCTAAATGACAAGAGGAGACGAACTGATATGGCAACTATTTTAGACGGTAAGGCATTGGCCGCAAAGATCAAGGCACAGGTGAAGGAAGAGGCAGCCACCATGGCCCGTACCCCCGGCCTGGCAGTCATCATCGTGGGCAACAACCCCGCCAGCCGTGTGTACGTCAACAGCAAGCGCAAGGACTGCGAGGAGTGCGGCTTCCTGAGCGAGGAGTTTGCTCTGCCCGAGGAGACCACCGAGGCTGAACTGATCTCCCTGATCCAGGAGCTGAACGGCCGGGCCGACATCGACGGCATCCTGTGCCAGCTGCCCCTGCCCAACGGCATCAACGAGGAGGCAGTCCTCATGGCCATCGACCCCGACAAGGATGTGGATGGCTTCCACCCCATGAACGCCGGCGCTCTCTTCGTGGGCAAGGACGGCTTCCTGCCCTGCACCCCCTATGGCGTTATGGAGATCCTGGACGAGTACGGCATTGATCCCAAGGGCAAGCAGTGCGTGGTCATCGGCCGCTCCAACATCGTGGGCAAGCCCATGTCCATCATGCTCCTCCAGAGACACGGCACCGTGACCATCTGCCACTCCCGCACCCAGAACCTGGCAGAGATCTGCCGCGGCGCAGACATTCTGGTTGCCGCTGTGGGCAAGAACCACACCGTCACCAAGGACATGGTCAAGCCCGGCGCCGTGGTCATCGACGTTGCTATGAACCGCAACGACCAGGGCAAGCTCTGCGGCGACGTGGACTTTGACGACGTGAAGGACATTGCCTCCGCCATTACCCCCGTGCCCGGCAGCGTGGGTCCCATGACCCGCGCCATGCTCATGAAGAACACCCTGCTGGCTGCAAAGAAGCATCAGGCTTGATTTGGCCGCTGGATTGTGCTATAATTACCAAGATAAAGCAATCCAATCCTTTTCAGTTACGGAGGATACTACCATGAGCGAAACCAGAGAATATTACTCCCGCAGTGAGCAGCACGGCGACGTGTTCATCGCCGAGGAAGTGCTGGAGATGATCGCCGGTGCAGCCGCACTGGAAGTCGAAGGCGTTTCCGGTCTGGCCGGTGCAACCGCCGCTGAGCAGTTCCTGGGCCGGAAGAAGCTCTCCAAGGGCATCAGCATCCTTTGGGAGTCTGATAATATCACCATTGATGTCTCCATCCAGATCAAGTATGGCGGCACCATTCCCGAGGTGGCAAAGAAGGTCCAGGAGGCCATCATCACCAACGTGGAGGCCACCAGCGGTATGCAGGTGGCAGCGGTCAACGTCCGTGTCAGCGGCGTGACCTTTGAAAAGCCCGCAGTGGCAGAATAAGTCCATTCGAAAGGCCCGCAGTGCATCCACTGCGGGTCTTTTCTTATGGAGTGAAAAGTTTTTCATCACGGGCGGGCTTTGGTGGAAAAAGTTTTGAAGAAATTCACAGATAGTCTTTCTTTTTCTGTATATTCGGTATATAATGTATACTGTATAGAAATGCAAACCTGTATTGTATATTCCAAGATTTGGAGGAACGATCATGACCAGATCCGACGCAAGAGAAATCGCCGTACACTGCTCTTATTCCCTGGGTTTTTCCCGCCAGACTCCCGACGAGTTCCTGGAGGAACGGATGAACAAGGAAAACTTCCTGCGCTGGGGAGAGGAAAATTCCCTGTACAAGGAGTATCCCATCGAGAAGCAGGTCGAATATATCCGTGAAGTGGTCCGTGGTGTTGCCGAACATGGCTTCGAGCTGGACAGCTACATTGCCCAGTATTCCAAGAACTGGACCTTTGAACGGATCCCCCGCATGGCCGCCGCCATCATGCGTGTTGCCATGTATGAGATCCTGTATATGCCCGCCATCCCCAATGCCGCTGCCATCAACGACGCTGTGGAGCTCACCAAGAAGTATGAAGACGAGAAGGTGGTCTCCTTTGTCAACGGCATCCTGGGCACCTTTGTCCGCACCGAGTTCCCTGAGGAGAACCAGCCCAAGGTCCAGGCTCCTGCTGAGGAGGCCTGAGCATGGCGGCCGTATTGGGGCTGGACACCAGCAACTACACCACTTCTGCCGCCTGGTTTGACGGGGAGAAGGGGGACAACGCCGGAAAGCTCCTGGAGGTCCCGGAAGGGGCTCTGGGTCTGCGCCAGAGCGACGCTCTCTTCCAGCACGTTAAACGTATGCCCGAGATCATGGAGGCCCTGAAGGCCACCGGCATGCCCAAAGAACTCTGCGCTTTGGGGGCAAGCACCCGTCCCAGAGAGGTGGAGGGATCCTATATGCCCTGCTTCCTGGCGGGGGAATCCCAGGCAAGGGCCATGGCTGCCGCCCTGGAGTTGCCCTTCCATCCCTGCTCCCACCAGCAGGGGCACATTGCTGCCGCCGCCTGGTCTGCCGGGCGGATGGACCTACTGGACAAGCCCCACCTGGTGTGGCATCTGTCCGGCGGCACCACTGAGCTTCTCCATGTGGTCCCCGACGGGGTCCTGGTGAAGGCCCAGTGCATTGGCGGCACCTCTGACATTTCTGCCGGTCAGCTCATCGACCGGACGGGAAAACGCCTGGGGCTGGCATTTCCTGCGGGCAAGGCGGTGGATGCCCTGTCCCTTCAGGCAGAGAAGAAGGAACGCTTTAAGGTCCAGGTGAAGGACTGCACCTTTTCCTTCTCCGGTATTGAGAACAAGATGAACGCCCTGGCCGACCAGGGCTGGGCCCCTGCAGACATCTGCTGGTACGTGCTGGCCTCGGTCATCTATGGCGTGGAACAGGCCACCAAGCAGGCTCTGGAGCAGTACCCTGGTCTGCCGGTTCTGTGTGCCGGCGGTGTGGCCTCCAACCAGCTCCTTCGCCAGACCATGGTGAAGACCTGCGGGGCCGTCTTTGCAGAGCCCCGGTTTTCCACCGACAATGCCATGGGTGTTGCCATCCTGACCTGGCGTCAGCTTTACAAGGAAACTATCAATGAATGAACCTATTTCTGTCACTGCCCTGAACCAATACATCAAAGGGATGTTTGAACGGGAGAGATTGCTGTCCCGTGTTTTGGTGCGCAGTGAGATATCCAACTATAAAGTCTATCCCTCCGGCCATCACTACTTCTCCCTGAAGGACGCCGAGAGCAGCATCCGCTGCGTCATGTTTCGCCGGGAGGCCATGTCTCTCCGGTTCCGTCCGGAGAACGGCATGAAGGTGGTGGTGTCGGGCCGGGTGTCCGTGTTCCCCCGGGACGGGGCATACCAGCTCTACTGCGCCACCATGGTGCCCGACGGGGTGGGCGAACTGGCCTTTGCCTTTGAGCAGCTGAAGAACCGGCTGCATAAGGAAGGGTTCTTCGACCCTGCACACAAAAAGCCCATCCCTGCCCATCCCCGGACCATCGCCCTGGTGACCTCTCCTGCCGGCGCTGCCGTGCGGGATATGATCCGCATTTTGGGAGCCCGATACCCCATGGCGAAAGTCCTGGTGATCCCGGTGCGGGTCCAGGGTGAGGAAGCCCCTGAGGAGATCGTCCAGGGCGTGGACCTGGTAAATGCCCTGGAACTGGCCGACCTGATCATCACCGGCCGAGGGGGCGGCTCCATGGAGGACCTGTGGGCCTTCAACGACGAGCGGGTGGCCCGGGCCATTTTCCGCTCTAAAATCCCGGTCATCTCCGCTGTGGGCCACGAACCTGATGTGACCATCGCCGACTTTGTGGCCGACCTGCGGGCATCCACCCCCTCTAACGCCGCCGAGTTGGCGGTGCCTGATCAGGCCGACCTGCGGGACCGTATGGCCCACCTCCAGGCTCGTATGGACCGGAGCATGGACCGGCGGCTCCAGATCCGCCGGGAGTCTCTCCGCCGACTGGAGAGCAGCCCCTTTTTACAGTCTCCCCAGCGGGCCATTCAGGAAAAGCGTCTGCTTCTGGACTACCAGCAGCAGCGCCTCCTCCACGCCATGGAGCGGCAGGTGGGAGAACATCGACAGCAGATGGGCCGTCTGGCGGCCTCTCTGGATGCCCTGAGCCCCTTCAAGGTCCTGAGCCGTGGATATTCTATTACACAAAAAGACGACGGCACCGTCGTTTCCGAATTAAAGCAGGTGGAGAAGGGGGATGTCCTCCGGGTACGGGTCTCGGACGGGACCATCACCTGCACCGCAGAGGGAAAGGAGAAAACCAAATGGCAGAAAAGAAGCTGACCTTTGAGCAGGCCATGGGCCGCCTGGAGGAGATCGTTGCCCAGCTGGAGGCTGGAGACCACTCCCTGGAGAATTCCCTTTCCTTGTATGAAGAGGGGGCCAAGCTCATGAAGCAGTGCGCCACTATGCTGGATAAGGCCGAGCAGAAGGTCATGAAGCTCCGTACCGATGCCAACGGGGAGCTGACCGAGGCCCCCTTTGCCCCGAAGGAGTGATTGGTATGGAAATGAAACAGCAGCTGGCCGTCTATCAGGCCCAGATCGAAGAGGCCCTGGAAGGCTATGCCAAGACTTGGCCTGCCTACGGGGATATGCAGGCCGCCATGGCCTACAGCCTTCTCTCCGGGGGTAAGCGCATCCGTCCGGTGCTCACTCTGGCTGTCTGCCGTCTGTTCGGTGGGGAGCCGGAACAGGCCCTGCCCTTTGCCTGCGGCCTGGAGATGATCCACACCTACTCCCTCATTCACGATGACCTGCCCTGTATGGACGATGACGACTTCCGCCGGGGTAAGCCTACCAACCATAAAGTCTACGGGGAAGCCACGGCAGTCCTGGCGGGGGATTCCCTGCTCACCGCCGCCTTTGGCGTCCTGGCAGGGGCAGACCTGTCCTCTGAACAGATCGCCCGGGGTGTTTCCTGCCTGGCTCAGGCGGCCGGACCCTCCGGCATGGTGGGTGGACAGTTCCTGGACCTGCTGGGAGAAGGGAAGACCCTGACCTACGACCAGGTCGTCCAGATCGAAGCCCTGAAGACTGGCTGCATGATCGAGGCAGCTGCCCGACTGGGGGCCATTGCTGCCGGCAGTACCCCGGAGCAGGAGGAGGCTGTCGCCTTCTTTGCCCGCAAGATCGGTCTGGCCTTCCAGATCCGGGATGACATCCTGGACGTGCTGGGGGATGAGGCCGAGTTCGGCAAGCCCATCGGCTCTGATGCGGAGAACCAAAAGTCCACCTTTGTCGCCCTGAAGGGGGTGGAGGCCTGCGAGGCCCTGGTGGATGCCCTCACCGAAGAGGCTATCACCTGCCTGGCCCAGTATCCCGGCAGCGGGTTCCTCTGCGGGCTTGCCCGGATGCTGGCAAGCCGAAATAAGTAAACATATCCGTCCCTTTGATCCAGTAAGGAGGGATTTTCTTGAACGAATTCCCGTCCCTGCATACTATCAGCGACCGTCAGGCGGAGGAACTCTGCCAGACCCTCCGTGATCGGGTGATCGACGTGGTGTCCCAGACCGGCGGCCATCTGGCCTCCAATCTGGGTGCTGTGGAACTGACGGTGGCCCTGCACCGGGTCTACGACACGGCCAGGGACCTACTGGTATTTGATGTGGGACATCAATGTTACATTCACAAAATTTTGACCGGGCGCAACGGTCGGATGGAGACTTTGCGGACCTTTGGCGGGATTGCCGGGTTCCCCAAGCCATCCGAGTCCGTCCATGACGCCTGTATTGCAGGTCATGCCTCCACGGCAGTGTCCACCGCCCTGGGCATGGCGGTGGCCCGGACCCGTTTGGGAGAGGACTACAAGGTGGTTGCTCTCTTAGGCGACGGTTCTCTCACCGGCGGTCTTGCCTACGAGGGCCTGTCTATGGCAGGTCAGAGCGGGGAGCCCTTGGTGGTCATTCTCAACAACAACGGCATGTCCATTGACGCCAGCATGGGCGGTGTGGCCCAGCACCTGGCCAAGCAGCGGCTGAATCCTCCCTATCTGCGGGGCAAGGAGATCTACCGCAAGATCATGCAGGCAACCCCGCCAGGGCGGTGGCTCCATGGAGTGATCCATCGTCTCAAGGAGGCCGTGAAGGCCACCATCTTGCCCTGCAGTATGTTTGAAAATATGGGGTTTCATTATTTGGGGCCTGTGGATGGCCACGATGTGGGAGCCCTGACCCGGCAGCTGGCCTATGCCGCTGCCATAGATGGACCGGTCCTTCTTCATGTGAAGACCGTGAAGGGTAAGGGCTACGGTCCGGCAGAAAAGAACCCCGATGCCTTCCACGGCACGGGTCCCTTTGACAAGCAGACCGGCAACCTCCTCCATCCCAGCGCAGGGGAGTCTTTCTCTGCCCGGTTCGGCAAGGAGCTGTGTGCCATGGCCCGGGAGGATCATCGCATCTGCGCCATGACGGCTGCCATGACCAGCGGCACGGGCCTGTCCGGTTTTGCCTCGGAATTCCCGGACCGTTTCTTCGATGTGGGCATTGCCGAGGAGCACGCCGTTTCCATGGTGGCGGGCATGGCCAAGCAGGGGCTCATCCCTGTCTTCGGGGTGTACTCCACCTTCTTCCAGCGAAGCTATGACATGCTGGTCCATGACATTGCCATCGACGGGATCCACGCCGTCTTTGGTGTGGACCGGGCTGGTCTGGTGGGAGACGATGGTGAGACCCACCACGGGCTCTTCGATCCCGGTTTCCTGAAGACCATCCCCGGCATGACCGTCCTCTGTCCTGCCAGCCTGGAGGAGCTGTCATCCATGCTCCGCAGAGCGGTCTACGATCTGTCCGGTCCCGTGGCGGTCCGCTATCCCCGTGGGGGAGAGAACCACTACAGCCAGGACAACAGCGGGGAGCCCGCCTGTGTCCTGCGGGAGGGTTCGGACATCACCCTGGTCACCTTTGGCACCCTGACGGGGATCGTTCTGCAAGTGGCAGACCGCCTTGTTCAGAACGGGATCTCTGCCGAGGTGGTCAAGCTCAATCAGATCATTCCCCTGCCTGAGGAGGCAGTTCTGGCATCTCTGCGAAAGACCGGCCGTCTGTTGGTGGCCCAGGAGTGTGTCTCCATGGGTGGCCCCGGTGAGGATGTCCTGGCGGCAGCTGCCGCCCATGGTATTACCCTGAAAGCAAACGCAGTATGTTCCTGTGGGGAGGATTTCGTCCCCCATGGTACTGTTCCCCAGCTCCGTGCTCTGTGTGGGCTGGATATCGATTCTCTGTACAAAAAAGCCCGGGAGGTTATGAACGATGGCAAGTAAAAAACGGCTGGATGTTCTTCTGACAGAACGAGGGATGGCGGAGAGCCGCCAGAAGGCCCAGGCCATCATCATGGCCGGCCAGGTGTTCTGGGACGACAAACGCATGGACAAGCCCGGCGTTTCCGTGCCGGAGGATGCCAACCTGGAGATCCGGGGACAGACCCTGAAGTATGTCAGCCGGGGCGGATTGAAGCTGGAAAAGGCCATGGCACATTTTGACCTACCCTCCCTGGAGGGGGCTATCGCCATTGACTCCGGTGCTTCCACCGGCGGCTTTACCGACTGTATGCTCCAGAACGGAGCTGCCAAGGTCTACGCTGTGGACGTGGGTTACGGTCAGTTGGCCTGGAGCCTGCGGCAGGATCCCCGGGTGGTGTGCATGGAGCGGACCAATGTCCGTTATCTCACCAACGAGACCATCCCGGAGCCTCTGGATTTCGGCAGCGTGGACGTCTCCTTCATCTCCCTGCGTCTGATCCTGCCCGCCCTGCGGCCCCTGATGAAGGACAGCGGCCACCTGGTCTGCCTCATCAAGCCCCAGTTTGAGGCTGGTAAGGAGAAGGTAGGCAAGAAGGGCGTGGTCCGGGACAAAAAGGTCCACCTGGAGGTCCTGGAGCAGTTCCTGGTCCATGCTCGGGAGAGTAATTTCTATGTAAAAGACATTACCTTCTCGCCCATCCGTGGGCCGGAGGGCAATATTGAATATCTGGGACACCTGACCGTGGCGGAACAGCCTCCCTACACCGGAGATCTGGCTGCCCTGGTGGAGGCCTCCCACGAAACTTTGGAGGGCGCTGCACAGTGAAAATTATTCTTTGCCCCAATCCCTTCCGCGATAAGGGACTGAAAGCCGCCAAAAGCACCGAGCGTCTGCTCAGTGCGGCTGGGGTGCAGACAGAATACTGTTTTCCTTTCCCGGTGGATAAGTCTGTCCTGGCCGACGTGGACCCCAGCATCCAGATCAAAGATCTGAAGACCGAACTGGCCGATGCGGATTTCCTGGTCTGCTTCGGCGGGGACGGCACCATCCTCCATGCAGCAAAAGACGCCAGCAGCTTTGGTGTCCCCATCGTTGGGGTCAACATGGGCAGTGTGGGTTTTATGGCCGAACTGGAGCAGAGCGAGATCCTTCAGCTCACCCGTCTCATCAGTGGGGAGTATAAGCTGGAGAACCGTATGCTCCTGGATGTCCGGGTCCTGCGGGAGGGGCGCACCCTGTTCCGCAGTACCGCTCTGAACGATGCGGTGGTCACCAAGGGTGCTGTGGCCCGGATCATTGACCTGAAAGTCTTTGGCGATAAGATCCCCATCACGGACATCTTCGGTGACGGTGTGATCATGGCCACCCCCACCGGCTCTACTGCATACTCCATGTCTGCCGGCGGCCCCATTGTGGAGCCCACGGCAGAAAACATCATTATGACCCCTATCAGCGCCCATGCCATCCATGCCAAGGCTATGGTGCTGGACAAGAACCGCCTCATTGATGTGGTCGTCCCCAAGGAGAGCCGAAAGGCGGCCTACCTCTCTGTGGACGGCGGCAAAGCCTTTAAGCTCTTTTCCGGAGATACCGTGCAGATCAGCCGCTCCCGTCGGAACCTCTGCCTGGTGAAGCTCTCTGAAAGGAGTTTCTATGAGATGATCAACAACAAGCTGGAAAGGAGAATCCGCACATGAAGGCTCGTCGACAGTCTGAGATTCTTGCCATCATTCAGGAGCATGACATTGAGACCCAGGATCAGCTACTGGAAAAGCTGCGGGAGCGGGGCATGAAGTCCACCCAGGCCACCATTTCCCGTGACATCAAGGAACTCCATCTGGTGAAGGAACTCACCGGACACAGCACCTATAAGTATGCCGTCAGCGAGCGTAAGACCTCCCTGAATGTAGCCGGACGGCTGAACAATATCTTCCGGGAGAGTGTGACCTCCTTTGACAGCGCCCAGAACATTGTGGTCCTGAAGACCATGCCCGGTCTGGCATCGGCTGCCTGTTCTGCCATTGACGGCATGCACCTGCCCAACGTGGTGGGTACCCTGGCCGGAGACGACACCGCTCTGCTTATCATGCGGACCAACAAGGATGCAGAGGATCTCATCCTGGATATCGTAAAAATGCTGGACAAGAAATAACTAACACCGAGAGAGAAGGGGAACCATGCTTTCTTTGCTTCATATTGAAAACATTGCCCTGATCGATGCGGCAGACATCTCCTTTGGTCCGGGCTTCAATGTCCTCACCGGTGAGACCGGTGCCGGTAAGTCCATCATCATCGACTCCATCAGTGCGGTGATGGGGGAGCGCACCAGCCGTGACCTGATCCGAACAGGGGAGAAGTCCGCCCTGGTGACTGCCATCTTCCGGGATCTTCCCGACCTGCCCTGGTTCCGGGAGACCGGCATCGGCCCCGACGAAAATGGAGAACTGATCATCTCCCGCAAGATCCAGGCCGACGGCAAGAACGTCTGCCGGGTGGCGGGGGTCCCCTGCACGGTGGTCCAGCTCAAAGCCCTGGGCAGTCAGCTCATTGACATCCACGGCCAGCACGATGGCCAGCAGCTGATGGACGAGGCCTGCCACCTGGGTTATCTGGACAGCTTTGGTCAGCTTGGCCCCCAGGCAGAGGCCTATCGGGTGGAATTTGAAAAGCTGGCAGACCTGCGCCGCCAGATCACCGTCCTCAAAATGGACGAGGCCGAGAAGGCCCGCCGCATTGACTCCCTCCAGTTCCAGATCACGGAGTTGGAGCGTGCCAACCTGAAGGATGGGGAAGAGGAGGAGCTGGACGAGCGGCGAAATATCCTCCGCAGTGCCGATAAGCTCATGGCAGCGGTGGAGGGAGCCTATGGTGCGGTCTTCGGTGACGAGGACCGGGACGGCGCTTCCGGTCTGCTGGCTGAGGCGGAGAGTTCCCTCTCTCGTGTCTCCGACTTTTCCGCTGACCTGTCCCAGCTTACCGCCAGCCTGGCCGACCTGCGCTACGCCGCAGAGGACGTGGCCGAACGGCTCCGAGACCTGCGGGACAGTTTTGACTTTTCTCCCAGGAACTGGACGATGTGGAGAGCCGCCTGGACCAGCTTCACCGCTTAAAGAAAAAGTACGGCAGCACCGTGAAGGAAATGCTGGACTACCTGGCCCGCTGCCGGGAGGAGCTGGACCAGATCGAGATGGCTGACGACACCATCCTCAAGCTGAAACAGAAGCACAAAATCCTCCTGCAGGAAGTGCGACAGCAAGCGGAAGCCTTGTCACAGCATCGCCGCAAGGCAGCTGAGACCCTGAAAGCCCGCATCGAAGGAGAACTGCGTCAACTGGATATGCCCAAGGTCCGGTTTGAAACCGAATTTTCTCCCAAGTCCGGCAAGCTGGGCCTGGATGAGACCGGCATGGACGAGGTCTGCTTCCTCATGTCAGCCAACGTGGGCGAGAACCTGAAGCCCATCGCCAAAGTGGCCTCCGGCGGTGAGCTCAGCCGCATCATGCTGGCCCTGAAAAATGTACTGGCGGAGAACGACAGCATCATGACCCTGATCTTTGACGAGGTGGATACTGGCGTCAGTGGCCGGGCAGCCGGTGAGGTTGCCGAGAAAATGAGCCGCCTGTCCCAGAACTGCCAGGTCC
>JAFXCU010000038.1 GCA_017521345.1 Ruminiclostridium sp.
AACTTTTGGGCAAGAGGGTACTTTGTGGATACCGTGGGCAAAAACGAGAGGATGATAGCCGATTATATCAAGAATCAACTTGAAGAAGACTATGCAAGGGACCAGATATCGCTAAAAGAGTTCACAGACCCGTTTACGGGTGTACGAACTAAGTAAGGCAAAAAGACAGACAGCCACTTGTAGTGGCTGCCTGTAATTGTGATGCGATGGCAAACCCTCGGACCCCTTAGAGGGGTCAGCATGAGTTGACCCTTCTAGGGTCTGAGCAAACCACTAGTTTACTAGTGGTTATGATTCAAAATTCAATGTCGTAGACCGGTCCCAGATCCACCTTGCCTCCAATGGTGATCCGCTGGAGCTTGCCGTTTTGGACGGCTGCGGTGGTGGAGATCACTCCGCCGGGCTGACGGATGTCCAGCTTGTGAAGGCCGTCCTTCCGGGCGTTCAGGGCACTCCAGGCGGCCACAGCGGTGCTTCCCGAGGCACAGCTGCGCTCATAGTACAGGGAGTCCGTGTCCCGGACGTAGACGGCGGGGACCATGGCCTTTTTCCGGAACTGCCAGAACATGATGCCGGCGGCAGGGGAGGCGTAGGTCTCGGTGAGGTTCCGCAGGGCTTGGCGGACGATCTCCTCCGGGGGCTGGGTCTCCACCTGGGAAATGGCGTGGAGGATACCCGGGATGCGCACGGCCTTGGCGGGATGCCCGAAGAGCTCACAGGGGAGGATCTCTTTGGGTAAAGGCATCTCTGCCGTCACCTGACCGGTGAGGGGGTTTACCTGGACGGACAGGGGGGTGTCACACCCGCTGATCTCCACGGGGAAGGTTCGGGACCGGCGGAAGCCCTGGCTGGCGGCGTAGTACAGACCGGCGGATCGAAGGGCGTTGCCGCAGAACTCGCCTCCCATCATCTCCAGGCGGATGGCTCCGTCCTGCTGGGGCGGCACCAGGAAGCCCACCTGCTCAGCGTCCAGCTCCGGGATGGCCAGGAGCTTGGCGGCGATGGTCTGGTAGTCCTCTCTGGGGACGGGGGTCATCACCAGCAGGGTGATGTTCCCGGCTGGGTCGATGCGCTGGAAGGTCAGTTTCATGGTGTGCTCACCCCTGGGTCGAAATTTGGAAAATACGCAGATATTATAGCACGATTCTTTTTCTTGGTAAAGTCCTAAAGAAGGAAATGCCCAAGAAGTATGACAAGATTTCTCAGATTCTTTACAAATTGGGTGTTTTCACCTTGGTCGAGATATGATATAATACTTTGAACTATGTAAAAAAGAAAGAACCCGATGACTTCCCCTGGCAGCCAGGGGGCAGGAGGTATGACTATGAGATACGACGATTACGATGATTACAGCCGGTCCTCCCGGAACCGCTCCGACCGCAGCAGCGGCCGCTCTTCCCGGGACTATGACCGCAGTTACAGAGAGTATGACCGGAGCTACAGCAGCCGGGACTATGACCGGGAGTATGGCAGCAGCCGCTCTTCCCGGGACTACGACCGGAGCTACAGCAGTTCCCGCCGGAGTTCCTACGACGATTTCTCCGATTGGGAGCGCACTGCCCCCAACTGGGATGACCGCAGCTCTTCCAGGAGCCGCTCCTCTGGCAGCAGCCGGGGCTCTTCCTCCCGCTCCAGCCGGGACTATGACCGTTATGACGACCGCTATGACCGTCCCCGCAGCAGCGGCGGCAGCCGGAATGGCAGCCGTCCCTCCGGCGGCTCCCGGAACGGGACCCGTCCCAGCGGCCAGAAGAAGGGGCAGAAGAAGCGCAAGAAGAACAGCTTCCCCATCGTGCCTGTGGTCCTGAGCCTGGTGCTCATCGTCCTGGCAGTCCTCATCATCAAGTCCTTTGTGGGCGGCGGCGGTTCTGACTACGCCCTGTCCATCTCCTCCAAGACCATTGTGGTGGACGAGACTGCCACCGCTACCGTTACCGGCCTGTCCGCTACAGAGACCTACGACATCCAGTGGAGCAGCAGCGACAACGGCGTCATCTCTGTGGACGGCAACGGCGAGACCTGCACCCTGCTGGCCAAGAGCAACGGCAGCGTGACCATCACTGCCACCGTCAACGGCGAGACTGTGGAGGACACCGTCATGGTGGTGGATGTGGCCCCCGGCGTGAAGGACATCAAGTTCGGTCAGGAGACCGTGGAGATCATCTCCGGCCAGACATACACCGTGGATGCCACCGTCATCATGGAGTCTGAGGACATGACCCCCGCTAAGCTCTCCTGGAGCAGCAAGGATAACTCCATTGCCCGGGTCAGCGACGACGGAGTCATCGAGGCCCGTGAGGTGGGCACTACTACCATCAAGGCAACCGCTGGTGAGCAGACGGCAGAGATCGTTGTCACTGTGGTCCCCAACCCCGACAGCGACACCCACGACGAGAGTCAGTCCACCGGCACTGAGCCCGAGGAGGGTGCAACTCCGCCTGAGGGTGAGGGCACTGCCACCGGAGGCCAGGATGCCGCAACCGGCACGGAGGAGAACACCGACGCCCCCGCTGAGGGCGAAGGCGAGACCACCACTGAGTAATGCAAACGCACGGACAGAACCGACTCTGTCCGTGCGTTTTCTGTTGTTCCAGTGACCACTATGGAAACCGGATGGATAAATACTCGGAATAATGGATATTCAACCGAAAGAAAACGGCTGCCGACGGCAGCCGTTTTTGTGTGTTTGTTCAGGACTGGAACCAGCCGCTGTGGGGGTTGAGCAGGTCGAAGGCCACGATGCCGATGAGGACCACTGTCAGCACACAGCAGCAGGTAAAGAGGCGGACCATCCACTTGTTCTTGTCTGCAATGATACCCTCATAGAGCTGGATGATCTCCTTGCTGGCCGACTTCTTGTCAGAGGGACCGGGCTCTTCTTTGATGCCCACCAGCTCATCCAGGGAGCCGTCCATGGCCATGACCATGTCGCAGACTGCCTGGAAGCTGGGGTTATCGGTCTGGCCGGAGAGGATCCGGTTCACCGTGCCGATGGGGACCCCGGACAGGTCGGAGAGCTGCTGGTTGGTCAGGTGTCTTTTCTCTTTTAAAAGCTTCAGTTGGTTAGAAATCGCCATTTTATCACCCTTGAGTACGTATTTTATCAGAAATGGAGGCCATTCGACACACCTGTGAAGATATGACATTGACGTTTCCTGTCGAATGGGATAGGATAACCACAGATAAGAAAAAGGTTTGGGTTGTCGCCTGAAAAATACCGGAAAGGGCCCAAAGGGCTGCAGATGGTAAGGTTTTCGGCGGAAATGACGGAATTTTCCAGTCAAGGACAGTATACCATCCTTTTTCCCGTGCGTAAAGCACAAAATGCTGAAAGGAGGAAGTATTTCATGACGGAGTATAGACTGGTAAAGGAAGAGCGGATGCAGGCATCGCCCCAGGCTGTTCGTTATCAGGTCCTTACCTCCCATCAGGAGATGGACGGGGTGGACTACCTGACCTATGGCATCCAGTGCCTGGGTAACTGGTCCGGCAGCTGGGTCCAGATGGACGCTGTGGAGGACCTTTCCTTCCAGCGGAATCGTGTGGCCCGCCTGACCGAACTGTTCAACCGTCGGCAGCTGTCTCCGGTCCACTTCCGGGACGCTGTGTTGGATTGCGTGAATGCATAATCTATGCATGTCTATAAATGTGTGTGTGAAGCAGAAAAGGATCCACCTATGGTGGGTCCTTTTCTGTTTTTCACCTCCCGCTTCTGACCTTTTTTGATGGGGACCCGTCCTATAATAGGGGGGAACCAACGGGGGAGGGGAAACCATGACGGTGATCTATGCAGACAGCTTTTTTCTCCTGAACTTCGGGGTGAACTATCTGCTCCTGGCCTGTGCTGGAAAGCTGGACGGCAGTCCGTCCCACCGGGGCCGGTGCGCCCTGGGGGCGGCTTTGGGTGCAGGGTATGCCCTGATGACCCTCCTGCCGGGCTGGGCCTTTCTGGAGCATCCTGCCTGCAAGGCTGGGGCCGCTGTGGGGATGCTCCTGGTCGTGTACGGCCGTTCAGAACGGCTGCTGCGGGTGGGCGCCCTTTTTCTGGTCCTCTCCTGCGCCTTCGGAGGAGGTCTGCTCCTGCTGACCAGGATGGACAGCACGGGAGGACCCAGTCTGGGGATCCTGGGTCCCTCCCTGGGGATGCGGGGCATCCTGATCGCCGCCGCCCTGTGCTACGGCGGCCTCTCTCTTCTTCTGGGAGGACAGTTCAGCCATCGGGGCCCCAAGGGGGAGCTCACCTGGCTGACCCTCACCCACCGGGAGAGGACCGTCCGGCTTCTGGCCCTCCGGGACACGGGAAACACCCTGCGGGACCCCATCACCGGCCGTCCTGTGGTGGTGGCAGAGGGGAAGAAGGTGGGGGTGCTGGTGCCGGAACTGTCCGGCCTGGATCCGTCTGCCCTGTCAGACCCGGTGGCCCTGATGGGCCGCCTGGAGGGGGCGGAGGGTCTGCGTCTCCAGCTGCTGCCCTATCGGGCGGTGGGGGTGGAGCGGGGTCTCCTGCTGGCTCTGCGGCTGGACCGGGCAGAGGTTGGGGGGCAGGTCTGGCGAAACTGCCTGACGGCCCTGTCCCCCACGCCGGTCTCCGACGGAGGAAACTACAGCGCCCTCATTGGGGGAGAGGACTGAAAAGGAGGATGAAAGGGTGAAGGGTTGGAATATGTGGTGGTGGGCCCTAAGGCTCCGGTTGGCCCGCTGGGGTCTATGGCGGCCGGGAAAGGTCATGTACATCGGGGGGAGTGACGTGCTCCCTGCCCCTCTCAGCCGGGAGGAGGAGGGGCTCTGCATCGCCCGGCTGGCCGCCGGGGAGGAGGGGGCCGCCAACCGGCTCATCGAGCACAATCTGCGGCTGGTGGTGTACATTGCCCGCCGGTTTGAAAACACGGGGGTTGGCATCGAGGATCTGATCTCCATTGGGACCATCGGCCTCATCAAGGCGGTGGGGACCTACAACCCCGCCAAGAACATCAAGCTGGCCACCTATGCCTCCCGGTGCATCGAGAATGAGATCCTCATGCACCTGCGGAAGACGGCCAATCAGAAGAGCGAGATCCCCTTTGACGAGCCCCTCAGCACCGACTGGAACGGCAACGAGCTTCTCCTGTCGGACATCCTGGGGACAGAGAGCGACCTGGTGATGAAGCCCATGGAGGAGGACGCCGACCGGCAGCTCCTGGCCGATGCCCTGGAAAAACTCAGTGAGCGGGAGCGGGAGATCATCACCCTCCGGTTCGGCCTGGGGGGCCGCCGGGAACACACCCAGAAGGAGGTGGCCGAGCGAATGGGGATCTCCCAGTCCTACATCTCCCGGCTGGAAAAGCGGATCATCGCCCGTCTCAAGCGGGAGATACTAAAGGTGACAGAGGTCATATAAAATCGGCAGGATCATTTATAATAAAAGGAAAGGTATTCCAGGGGGACCACTTGGTCCTCCTGTTTTTCGCCCAGGCAGGCCTCGTATTCCCCGGTCACGTCCTCCAGGACCAGGACCGGGTCGGAACCCTGCATCCGGAAGGTGATGGCCCAGTGGGGGTAGGGGGGACCGCCATCAAAAGAAACGGAGAGGATCTCGATCCCCACCTCTGCCAACCCCTGAGAGGCATTGCGGATGGATTCGGTCATTCTGCGGACCCAAGCCGGGGGCTCGGTCTCGTCGGCCCCCTTGGCCATGTCGCTGCGGACATAGCACAGCCACACATCGGGACGGGGGAAGGAGGCGGGCCGAATGGGATAGGCCACCCCCAGCCCGTTGTTCACGGGATACCGGTGGTGGTCCGGGAAGGGGAGGCGGATGTCGCTGTTCGCCCCCAGCATCTCGTCCAGCTCCCCCAGCTGCCGTTTCACTGTGAGCAGATAGCCGATGAGGCACTGTTCCCGATAGGGGAGACGATGATACCGGGCATACCACTGCCGCCAGGCGAAGGGGTCGATCCCCAACCGGCAGTAGAGTTCCCACTCCCGGTCCATAAATTCATTCAGCATTGGTATCGCCTCCTTGTGGTATTTCCTTTCAGGTTTCGAAAAGGCTCCCTTGTGTAAAGGGAGCTGTCACCGAAGGTGACTGAGGGATTGTGCGGCAGGACCTTTGTTTCTAATGTAAGTTGATGAGAATTCGCAGGTTCTTTCGGGACAATCCCTCCGCCTCGCATTCGCTCGGCACCTCCCTTTGCACAAGGGAGGCTCTTGGTTATTGTACCATATCAGATGACCTATGACAAAGAAAAACACTGTCTCCATTGGGTTCAAGCCTGAGAGACAGTGTTTTTTATAATTCTTCTTCCGCCAGCCAGGACAGGAGACTCCGGGCCAGTTTCAAGTGCTTTTCATCCATGGGGCGCAGGAGTTCGGCCACGCTCTTCCACTCCTGGTCCTCGTGGCGGACGGTGCCCACCAGGAACTCGTCGGGGGTGGTCTCCAGGGCGATGGCAAGGCGCATGACCACCTCGGTGGAGGGGATGGAGATGCCCCGCTCGATGCTGGAGAGGTACTTGTCACCCAGGTCGGCCTTTTCTTCTACCTTGGCTTGGCTCAACCCCAGCTGCTTTCTGCGCTTGGCGATCCGCTTTCCAATTTGTTTGTAATCCAGTTCCATGTCATACCTCCGTAGTGTATAAGTAAAGGATATGTAATAATTGGTCATTTCAAAACATGGAATAGGACGGAAGTAGTCTTGACACATGGAAAAATCCTGCTTATAATACGAATATCAACTTATAACACGAATGGAGGGGGAGACTATGTCTTGTCCATACTATACCTGGCGTTCTGGATACTACTGCCTGAAGAAGCAGGGGGATGTGAACGAAGACCTCTACTATAAGCATTGCAGGAACTATGACTATGATTATTGCCCGATTTACAAGGGAGAGCAGTCCAGTGGCGGTTGCTACTTGACCTCTGCCTGTGTTGAGGCGATGGGTAAAGCCGATGACTGCGCAGAGCTGACAGTTCTTCGGGATTTTCGTGACAATTGGCTGGCTCATCAGCTGGGAGGCAAGGAAGAAATTGATCGGTACTATGAGATGGCGCCTGAAATTGTAAGAGCTATCCACGCAGAGGAAAAATCAAAGGAGATTTTTTCTGAGATTTATAGCGAACTGGTCCTTCCTTGTATTGATCTAATACAGGATGGCCAAATGCATAAGGCCTGGAAACTTTACCGAGATGTGACAGAACGACTCAGTAAAGATTATACAGGGAAATGAGTTTTGAAGTTTTTTGCTGTGGAAGGAGGTTGCAAGATGGGTTTATTTGATAAAATAAAAGAAGCAAAGAGACAGTATGATGTAAAAGCAGAAGAAGAGCAGCAAAGAGCAAAAGAAGCGCGGGAAAGAATACAGCGCGAAGAGGAAGAAAAAGTACAACGCATCGTTACTGGATTGAAAAATAACGATTTGATGCAAAATATTGTTGCATTGGTGATCCAGCAACCATGGTTTTCAGAATCACAGGGAAGTTGGGACTCCAATAGGCGTCAGATTATTGTGACGCCCGAAGTTGTTTCGGTCAATGATTATGCACAGGATGATTATTTTCAAGTATTAGAAAGAATGTATGCAAGTGATAATAATACTGTAGGCATAAAGATTTCTACTTCCCGACGTCCACTACAGGATAAAAATGCGGAATGGGTAAGCGAGCATGTACCATATCCAGATTTAGGAATACGCTTTGCCAATATCGTGCGCGAAAAATATAGCAATGGGAACTGTGCGTATATAAGTTATGAAGGAATTGGCTATAGCGAAATAGCAGATGCAGAGACACTAAACTGGTTTGCAAAGGTGTTACAGATAGTTTTACAAGAAAGATATCCAGAATTGAAGTTTTCTGGTATTCATAGGAATTACTTTGGCTTACAGGCGTTTGAGATATATTTGCCTGAAAAGAGAAGGCAATCTATTTCTATTGAAGATTTCAAATAACATCTTGCTCAGAAGTTACTATTATTCCAAGACACATAGTTAGTCTAATGATTTCCGGTCAGAAGTTATTGACTTTCCCACCCGAAAGGCATATAATACTATCCGTTAAAATGGCAACGACGGGAACCTTGCCGGACCCCCACCGCACAGAGAGGGCGCTTCATTGGCTGAAAGAGCGCCTGCCCCACGGACCGGACCAAGCACCATCCCTGAGCCGCCCACCGAATGTTGTAAGTAGGCTGGGCCGGGCGCCGCCCGTTACAGCGGAAACGAAGCGGCACAGAGTTTCTCTGTGCAAGCAGGGTGGAACCGCGAGATTTTTACATCCCGCCCCTGACATCACATCAGGGGCGGGATTTTTGCATTTTTATCGCCCCAAATCATCAAGGAGGAAAACTACCATGGCTGACGAAAATCTGTACACCTTTGAAAACCCTGAGTACCGCCAGACCTACTGGCACACCTGCTCCCACATCCTGGCCCAGGCCATGAAGCGCCTGCACCCCGAAGTGAAGCTGGCCATCGGCCCTTCCATCGAGAACGGCTTCTACTATGACTTTGACACCCCCAACCCCTTCACCCCCGAGGACCTGGAGGCCCTGGAGGCCGAGATGCGCAAGATCTGCAAGGAAAAGCTGAAGCTGGAGCGCTTCGAGCTGCCCCGTGCAGAGGCCATCAAGTACATGGAGGACCTGGGCGAGCCCTACAAGGTGGAGCTCATCAACGACCTGCCCGAGGACG
>JAFXCU010000039.1 GCA_017521345.1 Ruminiclostridium sp.
CCTCTGGCACAGGTCGCACCCCCAGACGGTGGGGCTTTCCCGCACCAGTTTTTCCACCTCCGGTGGAAGTTCTCCCTTCTGCTGGGTCCAGTCGGACAGGCATTTGGACACATCGCAGCCCTTGTCCGTCAGGGCCCCGGTGGGACAGGCCTTCTGGCAGGCCTTGCAGTTGTCCGGGCAGATGGTCCCCTTGCTGGGACCGGTGGAGGGCAGGACAAGGTCCGTTAAAATGGTCCCCAGGAACACATAGGAGCCGTAAGGAGGGACCATCCGCAGGCCGTGGCCGCCTTTGTGGCCCACCCCGGCCAGCTCGGCCGCCGCCAGCTCGGGGATGGGGGAGTTGTCCGCCCCGGGCAGGAAGGTGCATCCGGGATGAAGCTCCCGCAGAGCCACGCAGACCTGTTCCAGCCGCCGGGTCAGGACCTGGTGGTAATCCTGGCCCCGGCAGTAGAGGGAGAGGTTGCCGGGGGTGTCTCCGGCGTAGTAGGGGAAGGCGGCCACCAGCACGGTGGCCGCTCCGGGGCAGAGGGCCTCGATCTTGTCCCGAGCCCCCTGGTCCAGAAAAGACTGGAGGCCGCCCAGTTCGGCGGCGCCCCACGCCGCCGCACCGGCGGCCGTCCAGATAGTATCCATATAGATCCTTTCGTCACCGGGCAGAAACGATAAGGGTTCTGCTCCGATGGAAGCGGAATGAAAGTTCTTTTTGGATACTTTTTCTTTCAAGAAAAAGTATCTTACTTGCGCTTTGCGTCGCGGGCTTCCATGGCAGCCAGCTCACGCTGTGCGTCACGCAGGGACAGGTTCACACGGCCCTTCTCGTCGATGTCGGTGACCTTGACCCAGACCATGTCGCCGATGTTGACCACGTCTTCCACCTTCTCCACGCGCTTCTCAGCCAGCTTGGAGATGTGGACCATGCCGTCCTTACCGGGAGCCAGCTCAACAAAGGCGCCGAAGGTCAGGATGCGGACGACCTTGCCGTAGTACAGCATGCCGACCTCGGGCACGAAGACGATGGTGTCGATCATCTTCTTTGCGATGTCGCAGCAGGCTGCATCGGGAGATGCGATGTGGATGGTGCCGTCGTCCTCGATGTCGATCTGAGCGCCGGACTCGGCGGTGATCTTCTGGATGACGGAGCCGCCCTTGCCGATGACCTCACGGATCTTGTCGGGGTCGATCTTCATGGTGATCATCTTGGGAGCGTACTTGGAGACCTCTGCACGGGGCTCTGCGATGCAGGGCAGCATGATCTCGTCCAGGATAGCGTAGCGGGCATCCTTGGTGATCTCCAGAGCTTCCTTGATGATGGCGTGGGACAGACCGTCGTTCTTGATGTCCATCTGGATGGCGGTGATGCCGGTCTTGGTGCCTGCCACCTTGAAGTCCATCTCACCGTGGAAGTCTTCCACGCCCTGGATGTCGATGAAGGTGGTGAAGGAGCCGTCGTCGTCCTGGATCAGGCCGCAGGAGATGCCGGCAACGGGAGCCTTGATGGGCACGCCGGCGTCCATCAGAGCCAGGGTGGAGCCGCAGATGGAGCCCTGAGAGGTGGAACCGTTGGAGGAAACGACCTCAGAGACCACACGGATGGCGTAGGGGAACTCCTCCACGGAGGGGATGACGGGGTCCAGAGCACGCTCTGCCAGGGCGCCGTGGCCCTTCTCGCGGCGGTTGACGGAACGAGCGCCGCGGGCTTCACCCACGGAGTATGCGGGGAAGTTGTAGTGGTGCATATAGCGCTTCTCTTCCTCAGGCCAGATGGTATCCAGCTTCTGGCAGGCAGAGAGGGTGTTCAGGGTAGCGATGGACAGGACCTGGGTCTGACCACGGGTGAACAGGCCGGAGCCGTGGACACGGGGCAGGACGCCGACCTCAGCAGCCAGGGGACGGATCTCGTTCTTCTGGCGGCCGTCCACACGGTGGCCTTCCAGCAGCCATGCCTTGACGATCTTCTTCTGGAACTTGTAGGTGATCTCGTCCAGGTACTGGTCCATTTCGGGGAACTCTTCCAGGAAGAGCTCGTGCCAGCGGTCGATGAGCTTGTTCCAGCGCTCCTCACGGACGTTCTTGTCGTCGGTGTCCATGGCGGCCTTGGCCTCGTCCATGGTAGCCTCCACGATCTTGTTGAACAGGACCTCGTCGAAGTCGGCGTGGTCGTAGGTCATCTTTTCCTTGCCGATCTCAGCAACGATGCCGTTGATGAACTCCACCTGAGCCTTGATCTCCTCGTGGGCCTTCAGGATGGCGTCGTACATGATGTCGTCGGGCAGCTGGTCAGCGCCGGCCTCGATCATGACCACCTTGCCTGCGGTAGCGGCGACGGTCAGGTCCAGCTTGGAGACGTTCTTCTGCTCCTGGGTGGGGTTCATGACGATCTGGCCGTCCACGTAGCCAACCTCCAGGCAGCCGATGGGGCCGGCCCAGGGAATGTTGGAGACGGACAGGCAGGCAGAGACGCCCACCATAGCTGCTGCCTCGGGGGAGCACTCGCGGTCCACGGACATGACGGTGCAGGTCACGACCACGTCGTTGCGGAAGTCACCGGGGAACAGGGGGCGGATGGAACGGTCGATAACACGGGATGCCAGAACGGCGGGCAGGGAGGGCTGACCCTCACGGCGCATGAAGGAACCGGGGATGCGGCCCACGGCGTACAGCTTCTCCTCGAAGTCCACAGACAGGGGGAAGAAGTCCACGCCGTCACGGGGACGGGGAGCGGCGGTGACGGCCACCAGGACGGTGGTCTCGCCGTACTTGACCAGAGCGGAAGCGTTGGCCAGCTCTGCCACCTTGCCGAACTCCAGGGAGAAGGGACGGCCGGCGATCTCGGTCTTGTAGATGTGGTTGTTAAACTGCTTCTTGGTGATAATGGTTGCCATATGCGACTCCTTTCTATCAGTCAAATGGTCGTGGCGGAGAGATTGCCTGATTTAGCACTTGAAAGCATGTCCGACCCTCGGGCATACGTTCAAAGGCTAAAGTGGGCAGGGATCTCTCCGCAGGGGGTGTTTTTGAAAAAGGGGCGGTGCAGTTTCCTACACCGCCCCATTCAATTCTCAAGCTACGATGATTACTTACGGATGCCCAGCTTAGCGATCAGAGCACGGTAACGCTCGATGTCCTTCTTTGCCAGGTAGTCCAGCAGCTTACGGCGCTTACCGATCATCTTGTACAGGCCGCGGCGGCTGTGGTTGTCGTGGATGTGGACCTTCAGGTGCTCGGTCAGCTCGTTGATGCGAGCGGTCAGAATAGCGACCTGGACCTCGGGGGAACCGGTGTCGGTCTCGTGGGTGCGGTTAGCTTCGATAACTGCGGTCTTTTCGTCCTTACGAATCATGGGAATACTCCACCTTTCAAAATATTTCCCTCTGACTGAGTGACGGGCGGGTGTGATCCTGTACCACAGGCATTTGGACCCGGGACTAAGTCAAGGGCTCTTTGCGCTCTTTCACGCATACGCCACATAGTATACCACCGGGGAGACAAAAAGTAAAGGGTCATTTTTGCCAAAGGCCAGGGATTTCAAGGGAATCTCCTTGTGGGAGGGGGCGGTTTTCGTTGACAACCTTCGAGGGATTCTTTACAATAAGGTACAATCGTATGAATTGGGAGGGATCCCTGTGAAAAAACTTCGTATCCTCCGGATGGTCCTGCACAAGACCCGGGCGGACCGGCTGGTCCTGAGCTTCCTGGCCTTTCTGATGGTGACCGCGGCCGTTCTCTGGGTGGCGGAACCCAACATTCCCACCTACCGGGACGCGCTGTGGTACTGCTATGCGGTCATCTCCACGGCGGGCTTCGGCGACCTGGTGGCCGTGACCTTTGTGGGGCGGATCTGCTCGGTGCTGGTGACCATCTATGCCATCTTCGTGGTGGGCATCGTCACCGGCGTGGTGGTGAGCTACTTCCAGCAGACCGTCCAGATCCAGTTTGAAGACTCCAAGGTGGCTTTTCTGGACAAGCTGGAGCGCCTGCCGGAGCTGTCCAAAGAGGAACTGGAAGAGATCGCCGCCAAGGCCCGAAAACTCCGCTGACGAGGTGCTGAAATGAAAGAAAAGCTGATCAAGCGAGGGGTCTATCTCCTCTTCTGCGCCCTGCTGGGCGGAGCCATTGCCGCTGTGGTCTGGGTCTTTTTGCGGGTCATGGGCCTGGGTATCGACCTGCTGTGGCACACCATCCCCGAAAAGCTGAACTTCCCCCTGTATACCGTCCTCCTGTGCCTGCTGGGGGGTCTGATCCTGGGCCTCTATAAAAACAGGGTGGGCAACTACCCTGACGAGCTGGATGTGGTCATGGGGAAGGTGAAGAAGGACGGATTCTATCCCTATGACAAGGTCCCCACCATGCTCCTGTGCGCCCTGCTCCCCCTGCTCTTCGGCGCCAGCATCGGCCCCGAGGCCGGTCTTACCGGCGTCATCGTGGGCCTGTGCTACTGGGCAGGGGACAAAATGGCCTACACCCGGAAGGAGCTGCGGGGCCTGTCCGAAATCGGCATCTCCGCCGCCCTGGGTGTCATCTTCGGCTCCCCTCTCTTCGGCCTGGCGGCTCCCATCGAGGAGCGGACCGACAGCCGGGAGGAGACGGTGGTTCCCAAGGCCCACAAGCTGGTGTCCAATGTGGTGGCCGTCCTGGCGGCCTTCGGCACCTTCTGGGTCCTGGGCCACTTCTTCGGGGGCGGCTCGGGCCTTCCCAGGATCGAAGCCCCCGACATCACCGGTACCGAGCGGCTGTGGGGCATTCCCGTAGCCCTGGTGGGTGTGGTCTTCGGCTACCTGTATCTGGCCTTTGAGCATGGCACCCACCGGTTTTTCACTGGTCTCCAGGAGAAGTACCCCATCCTGGTGAGTACCCTTCTGGGCGGCCTCATCCTGGGTGTCATGGGCACGGTGCTGCCCCTGACCATGTTCTCCGGTGAGCATCAGATCCACACCCTCACCGAGACCTATCTGGACTTTGCCCCCTGGGTGCTCATCCTCACCGGCGCGGCCAAGCTCCTGCTGACCAACGTGTGCATCCAGTCCGGCTGGCGGGGCGGTCACTTCTTCCCGGTGATCTTCTGCGGCATCAGCATCGGCTACGGCGTGGCCATGCTCTCCGGGCTGAACATCGCCTTCTGCCTGGGGGTGGTGACGGCGGCCCTGCTGGGTGTCATCATGCGAAAGCCCCTGGCGGTCACCCTGCTCCTGCTGCTGTGCTTCCCCGCCCGGGTCATCCCCTGGCTCTTCATCGCCGCCTATGTGGGCAGCTTGGTCCCCCTGGGCAAGCTGGCACCGAAGCATTGAGGACTTGCTTGCGCATTGTCTGCCGATTTTTATGTAGGGAACGGTCTTGACCGTTCCGGCGTGGGTACGTGGACGGGCGGAATGGTCAAGACCATTCCCTACATGGCGTGGTATCACTCCTGTAGAGCGGGGGATTGCTCCCGCCGCAGGGTTATCGTATCGAAATTTATCTCAAAAAGGAGGTCCGCCCATGGCGCAGGTCAAAGGCCGAAAACTGTCCAAAATATCCGCCAAGCACTACGGGGAGCTGGTCTTTCGCTCCCTCCTCTTTCTGGGGGCCCTCTTTGTCTATGTGACCGACATGGTCCGGGACCCGGAGCAGCTCTTCGGAGATATTCGGCACATCCATCCCCTTCTGTGGGTGGTGTGGCTGGTCTTGATCGTGGAGATGGTCCTGCGGTTCTTCCCCTCCTCCCTGGAGAGCATGGGCTGCCAGAAGCAGTTCGCCAGGAACTACCAGCCCCGGGGAGAGAACCCCGAGAGGGTAGACCTGAAGTCCTGGAAGTCCACCCTGGCTGTGGTCCTGGCCTGGACCGCCCTGAACGGGGCCATCGGCGGCCTGTATTTCGCCGGGATCATCGACGCAGGCATCCTTCTGCTCATCAGCCTGGCCTATTCCGTGTGCGACATGATCTGCATCCTCTTCTTCTGCCCCTTCCAGACCTGGTTTATGAAGAACAAGTGCTGCACCACCTGCCGGATCTACAACTGGGACTACGCCATGATGGCTACTCCCCTGGTCTTCGTCCCCACCTGGTACACCTGGAGCATCCTGGCCTGCGCCCTGGCCCTATTCATTCGGTGGGAGATCACCGTCCGCCGGCATCCCGAATGGTTTTCTGAGGAGACCAACTGCGCCCTGGACTGCCGCCAGTGCGAGGAAAAGCTCTGCCACCACAAGAAGCAGCTGCGGCGGTTCTGGAAGGACAACCACCACCTCTTCAAACACGAGGGGAAGAAATAACGAGCGACAAAAACCGGACTTTCGCATTTTTGCGAAAGTCCGGTTTTTTGTCATAGGGGGACGGATTCGGTCAATAATAAAGCTCTCTGATCAGCGCGTCGCATTGGTCATAGGTGAATCCAGGTTTCATGTCGGGATGGTAGAGCAGTTTCAAAATGAGCACATCTTCCTTGCTCATGGAGACATTTTCGTTGCTCCACTGGTAGATCACGCTGTCATAGCGGATCTCGGTGTCCTGAACGGGGCCGAGACCGTTGTAGATCTCCTCAATGATAATGGAGTCTCTGTAATATTGGGGAATGTCGGTGCGCTGGCAGATGGTGCTGGAATATATTTCGTTTTGCCCATCATACCAAAAGATTACGCCACCCCAGCTGCCCCAATAGTCCGAACCGAGAATGTCGATCATTTCGGTTTCGTCCACGAAGTGCATATCAAGATTGCTCGGTTGACCATAGGCGGCGGGATACATTCCGGGGAAGCCTTCGATTGCGTTGAGCTCAGTCAGGAAGGTGTTCAGCACGACCATGTCCCGGTCAGTAGGGGAGCCGTAGATGGTGTAGTAGATCGGCGCAGTCCATTTCTGCACCACGCTTGCGCTCTCCTTGTCACCGAATTCCGTGTCCAGACAGACTTCGGCGAAATAGGAGATCAGAGTTTCGGTGTCGATTCCCTCGATGTAATACTCCGAGTGGGAGGGAACTTCGATCACAACCTTGGGGGCAAGGGAAGCCATGCGGGCAACGATGGTGGCCATTTCACTGCGTTTGAAGTTTCCATTCACGCCGAAGCGGCCGCTTGCCACGCCGTTGACGATACCGGCTTCTGCAAGGGCATAAATGTCCTGGGATTGTTCCGAAGAGCCGGAGACATCGGAAAAATAGCCCTCTGGAAGGGTATTGATCTGCTCATAATGACCGTGAGGAAGCACCCGTGCGAATATTTCTGCGGCATTGGCTCTGGTTATGGAAGCATTGACGTTGCTGGGCACGTGCCGGATCAGCTGATGTTCAAGGGCATAGTCCACATAGATGCTGTACCAGACCTCCTTCTGGTCGGCGGCGCCGTAGACATGTTCGCCGTTTACATACTGAGTGAGGCGCACGGCAAAAACGACGGTCTGGGCCCAGGTGAGCACACGGTCGGGACCATAGGTTCCATCCTGATTGCCGGCCACAAGCCCTGCTTCGGTGCAGGCCATAACAGGTTCATAATACCATGCATCGCTGGGCACATCGGGGAAGGAGGGGGTGGCGGCAGATGCCCCCGGAACGAGGGTGCTGCCAAAGAGACAGAACGCCAGGAGGATGCAAATTAGCTTTTTCATAAACAGGGTCCTTTCCTTCGTTTGTTGGCTTATTCCAAAATGAGGTAGCCTTCCCGCCGCAGGGCCTCCAGCAGGCGCTGGCCGTGCTCCTTGCCGCTGACTTCGCAGACGGCGTTGAGGATGGCCTCGCCGATGTCCAGGTCGCTGTTCATGCGGTCGTGGTCCAGGAGGATGACGTTGGCGTTCTCCTTGGCGACGATGTGAGTGAATCGCTCCAGGGAGCCGGGGATGTCCGGCATGACGGTGGAGAACTTCAGATGACGGCCCCGGGTGACGAGACCCTTGGCCACCACCTTGTGGATGAAGGACACGTCGATGTTGCCCCCGGACAGGACACAGCAGACCTTCTTGCCCTTGATGTCCACCTTGCCGTTGAGGATGGCGGCCAGGGGGGTGGCTCCGGCGGGCTCCACCACCTGCTTGGTGCGCTCTAAGAGCAGGAGGATGGCCCCGGCGATCTCGGCGTCGGACACGGTGACCATCTGGTCCACATACTGGTTGATGTATTCCATGGTGACCTTGCCGGGGTTTTTTACGGCGATGCCGTCGGCAATGGTGTGGACGGTGGCCGAGGGGGTGATCTCGTCCTTTTTGAAGTTGTCCGCAATGGCGGGGGCACCCTCTGCCTGAACGCCCACCACCTGGATGCGGGGGTTGATCTGCTTGATGCAGGCGGCCACGCCGGAGACCAGTCCGCCGCCGCCGGCGGGGACCAGGACCATGTCCACGAAGGGCAGGTCGGAGAGGATCTCCAGGGCGATGGTGCCCTGACCGGCGATGACGTCCTCGTCGTCAAAGGGGTGGATGAGCTCGGCCCCCTCGGTCTCCACGATCTGGCAGGCCTTGGCGTAGGCCTCGTCGTAGATGGTGCCGTGGAGGACCACGTTGGCCCCGTAGCCCTGGGTGGCGGACACCTTGGCGATGGGGGTGGACCGGGGCATGACGATGGTGGCGGGGACGCCGATCCGGCTGGCGGCGAAGGCCACGCCCTGGGCGTGGTTGCCGGCCGAGGAGGCCACGACGGCCTTGAGGCCGCCCTCCTCATACCGCTTCATGATCTTGTTATAGGCACCCCGGACCTTGAAGGAGCCGGTCTTCTGCTGATTCTCGTATTTTAAGTAGACTTCAGCCCCGGTCATGTCCGAGAAGGTCTTGGAGGTGGCCAGGGGGAGCCGGTGGATGACACTTTTGAGGCGGTCGGCTGCCGCCTGGAAATCATTGATGGTGAGCATAGAGATGACCTCCTGGAGGTTTGGTTGTTTGGCGGGAAAGGCTCCCTCTGACGAGGGAGCTGTCGCAAAGCGACTGAGGGAGAGATAACGAGTCCCGGAGGATTTTTCCGGCCCTTCACGCTGCGGTATCTCTCCCTCCGTCACGGCTTCGCCGTGCCACCTCCCTCGTCAGAGGGAGGCAGATGAAAGCGGGGGATCAGACTTTCTTGCCCTTGCCCAGCATACCCTTCAGCACGGCAGAGACCATGTTCTGCTTCTGCTTCTGGTAGGGCTTGCCCTGGAGGTAGAGCTTCTCCACCTTCAGCTGGTCCAGCTCCTCCTTGGGGATGGCGTAGGGGTTCTTGTTCAGGATGACCAGGTCGGCCACCTTGCCCAGCTCCAGAGAGCCCCGGTCCTCCTCGTCAAAGGTGGTCCAGGCGCCGTTCCAGGTGCACATCCGCAGGGCTTCCTGGACGGTGAGGGACTCTTCCGGCACGGAGTGGTTGCAGGCCTTGTAGATCCACTGGATGGGGTCGGGGTCGGTGCAGGGGGCGTCGGAACCGGCGGAGATCATAATGCCCATGTCCCAGATGGTCCGCAGGGGGTTCAGGGCAGCGGCCCGGTCACCCAGGATGGACTCCAGATATTCGTCGGGCTCCTGCTTCCAGCCGATGAAGGCCGACTGCATGGGCAGCTGGATCTTGTAGTCCCGGCAGATTGCCAGACCCTCCCGGGTGGGGAGGCAGGCGTGGATGATGCCGTGGCGGTGGTCCTCCCGGGGGTAGTCGTCCAGGGCGGCCTTCAGGCAGCGGGTGGCCTGGTCAAAGGCGGCGTCGCCGATGGCGTGGAGCTCGATCTGGAGCCCTGCCCGGTTGGCCTCCTTACAGAAGTCGATGATCTTTTCATCGTCGTAGTAGAGGACGCCCTTGTCGTCGGTCCCCTCGTAGGGCTGGTGGAGGGCGGCGTCCTGGGAGCCGAAGCAGCCGTCCAGGGCGCAGGCGAAGCAACCGCCGATCCGGGGCAGGCCCCGGCTGGTGGCTACCTTGATATCCAGGGACTGGGGGAAGACCCGCAGCTGGAAGCCGTTCTGGGCAGAGCG
>JAFXCU010000040.1 GCA_017521345.1 Ruminiclostridium sp.
CCAGTCCACTGTCACCAGTGAACTGCTGAAAAACATCTTCTTCCCCAAGGCCCCCCTTCACGACGGTGCGGTGGTGGTCCGAAAGGGCAAGATTGCAGCTGCCGGGTGCATGCTCCCCATGTCTGAGAGCATGAACCTGAGCAAGGAGCTTGGCATGCGCCACCGGGCCGGTCTGGGCATGAGCGAGCGGTCCGACGCTGTGGTCATCCTGGTCTCTGAGGAGACCGGCGCCATCTCCGTGGTGGTCCACGGCAACCTGCGCCGCCACCTGTCCCCGGAGACCCTGGGCCGTGTCCTGCGCAATGAGCTTCTCCCCCATGAAGAGGATGTCACCGAGAAGATCCGCAAACGCACCCTGTTTTTCTGGCAAGGGAGGTCACAGAACGGTGAAGACGAATAAGAAAAACCGCAAGATCATCAATGTGGCCCTTGCCATCGCCCTGTCCATGGCCCTCTGGTTCTACGTCATCAACGTGGAAAACCCCACGGGTACCACTACCCTGCGGGATGTGGAGGTAGAGCTCCAGGGAGCGGATGCTCTGGAGGAGCATGGCCTGATGGTCACAGAGATGGAAGATGAGACCATGGACCTGAAGTTGAACGGCCGGAAAAAGACTCTTATGAAGCTGGACAAGGACAATGTCTACCTGGCTGCCGATGTGTCTTCCATTACGGCCGAAGGGGAATACACCCTCAACTGCCGCACGGTCTACCCGGCCTATGTGAATACCGACAACGTTACCAGCTCCAGCTGGAACAAGATGCAGGTGACAATTACCGTCCGGGAGCGGGGAGCCAAGGAGATCGCCGTCCGGGGCGAGTTCATCGGCACGGAGGCCGAGGGCTGTCTGGCCGGCCGGGTGCTCACCGATCCTGCCACCCTGGAGCTGAAGGGTCCTGCGGAGATCCTGGACACCATTTCCTACGCCCTGGTCCAGATCACAGGGGCGGAGGTCAGCGAAAACATCGTCCAGCGGTCGGAGGTGGTCCTCATCGGCGTGGACGGCCAGCCTGTCCAGGACCTGGAGAACATCACCAGCAGTGCCACCTCTGTGGAGGTCACAGTGCCTGTGAAGAAATATATCGAGCTGCCCCTGACCGTCACCTTCCTGGACGGCGGCGGGGCCACGGCGGAGGATGCGTCCTATGACATCCAGCCCTCGGTCATCACCGTGGCGGAGCCCCGGCATGAGGACGACATTCCGGTATCCATCTCCCTGGGGGAGATCGACCTGAGCCAGGTCTATGGAGAGACCTCCTACGCCCTGCCCATCCGGCTGCCCCACGGCCTGTCCGCCTGGCGGACCCCGGCCTATGCGTCGGTGACGGTCTCCCTGGAGAGCCTGGCCAGCCGTCAGCTGGCGGTGAAGGATATCCAGCTGCTGAACATTCCCGAGGGGTATGCCGTGGAGCGGGTCAGTCCTAAGCTCTATGTCTGGGTCCGGGGTGAGCCCGACCTGGTGAAGAAGATCACCCGGGAGGACATCCGGGTGGAGGTGGACCTGTCCCAGGCTGCCCTGACCGAGGAGATCCAGCGGTTCCCTGCCCAAGTTTCCCTGGTGGGAGAGAAATGGGCGGACGCCGGGGTCATCGGCACCAACTACAGCGTGGCCCTGCGCCTGACCCGATAAATCAGCAACACGGGCGAAGAGAAACGCCAGCAGTTTTGATTCGTCCCCCATGGGGACACCATAACTGCCCCAGTGGGGCAATTTCACTGGGGCGAAGACCCAATTTCACACGCCGCAGGCGTATTTCACTGAGCCAACGGCTCAATTTCACCGGGACAGTTGTGTTCCACAACTGTCTCAGATGGAGGATAAAACTATGGAACAAATCGCAGTGGTAAAGGCCGTGCTGGAAAACGGCATGGCCCAGATCGCCGTGGAGCGGGACACCGCCTGCGGCGCCGCCCACAGCTGCCACGAGTGTGCAGGCTGTGAAAAGATGATGACCAACACCAGCACCGTGGTCACCGCTTTTAACGACGTGAGCGCCGGAAAGGGAGACATCGTCCGGGTCCGCAGTGAGAACGCCGCTTTCTTCAAGACGGCGGCCATCGTCTACATCGTGCCCCTGATCCTGGCCATGGTCTTCTACTTTGTGTCCGTGGGCATGGCCATGGGCGAGGGGCTCCAGGTCCTCATGGCCTTCGGCGGCTTTGCGGTGGGTGTTCTTCTGAGCATCGCCTGGGACCGGCACATGAAGAAGACCAGCGGCCTGCGCTTCCACATCGTGGAGATCAAGAAGGCATGTTCGGGTATGTAAGAGGGGTCAAGGACCTGCTCTCTCCCGAGGATGCCCAACGGTATGAAGGGGTCTACTGCGGCCTGTGCCACACCTTGAAGGAGCGGTACGGCCGCCGGACCCAGTTCATCCTCAACTTTGACTTTGTCTTTCTGGCCATCCTCCTGGCCCAGCCGGAGGAGGCCTGCCAATTCCCAACCTGCTCCTGCCCCTACAAGCCCTGGAAAAAGAAGGCCTGCTGGCCCATGAATCCCGCCCTGGAGGCGGCGGCCGATGCCAGCGTGATCCTGACCTGGTGGAAGCTCCGGGATTCCCTTCGGGACGGGGACTGGAAGGAGCGGACCGTGAGCCGGGCGGCCAGCCTGGCGTTGAAGAGCCATTATCAGAAGGCGGCAGCCCTCCGGCCTGACTTTGACCAGCTGGTCCGGGACTGCCTGGAAGAGCTCCAGGCGCTGGAGGAGGCCAACACCCCCTCTCTGGACCGCCCGGCGGATACCTTCGCACGGATTTTACAGGGCGCGGCCACCCAGCTGGAGCCCCCCTGGCGGGCCAGTGCTGTGGGGCAGATCCTCTACCATGTGGGTCGGTGGATCTACCTGGTGGATGCCTGGGACGACCTGCCCGAGGACAAGCTCTCCGGCAGCTACAACCCCATCCTGGCCCGGTTCGGACCGGAGGCAGAGGGGCAGAAGGAATACCTGCGAAACACCCTTCACGACTCCCTGGGGGTGGCAGACACCGCCTTCACCCTCCTGGACTGGGGAGAGTGGGAGACCCTGCTGGGCCACATCTTAGGAACCGGCCTTCCCGCTGTGGAGGAGGCCGTGTTCACCGGTCAGTGGAAACAGAAACAGAAACGAAACCAACCAGACCATACGTAAGGAGACTATACTATGAACGATCCCTATTCCGTGCTGGGTGTCAGCTCGAATGCCAGCGACGAGGAGATCAAAAAGGCATACCGGGAGCTGGTGAAGAAGTACCACCCCGACAACTATGCCAACAATCCCCTGGCCGATCTGGCAGAGGACAAGATGAAAGAGGTCAACGAGGCCTATGACGCCATCGTGAAGATGCGCACCCAGGGCGGCGGCTACCGTGCCTCCGGCCATGCCGGCGGTCAGAGCTACAGCGGCCAGGGCGGCAGCTACAACAACCCCAGCTTCCAGCAGGTCCGTTTGCTCATCAACCAGAACAACCTGGCCGAGGCAGAGCGTATCCTGCGCAGCAGCCCCAGCCAGACCGCCGAGTGGTACTTCCTCATGGGCACCATTGCCTACCGCCGGGGCTGGATGGACGACGCCCGCCAGAACTACTGGACGGCCTGCAGCATGGACCCCAACAACATGGAGTACCGTCAGGCCATGAACAACCTGAACATGCAGGGCAATCGGGGCGTGTACCGCCAGAGCAACAACAACGACCTGTGCAACCTGTGCGCCGCCATCTGGTGCATGGACTGCATGTGCGACGCCTGCTGATCCCAGTTGTATTTCCCTGGCTCTGGGGAGACCCGGGCCCATTCACATAAGAAATAAAAGAGGTGTTTCTCTTGATTCGAAGCATGACCGGTTACGGCAGAGGGGAAGCCGTTCTCCATGACCGTACCATCACCGTAGAGCTCCGGGCTGTGAACAACCGCTATCTGGACTGTTCCGTGAAGATCCCCCGGCTCTATGTCTTTGCCGAAGAGACCATCAAGTCCCAGGTCCAGAAGAGTGTGGCCCGGGGCAAGATGGATGTCTTTGTCTCCATCGACGCCACTGCCGCCGACAAGGTGGCCGTGTCCCTGAACCGCCCGGTGGCCGATGGCTACTACACCGCTCTGACCCAGATGCGGGACACCTACGGCCTGCGGGACGACATTTCCGTCTCCCTGCTGTCCCGGTTCCCCGATGTCTTCCTGGTGGAAAAGGAGCAGGGGGATGCCGACGTGATCGCCGGGGATATCTCCCAGGTCCTGGCCATGGCCCTGGAGGACTTCAACGCCATGCGTGAGCGGGAGGGCGAGAAGCTGGCCCAGGACGTCCGGTCCAAGGCGGCCAACATCGAAGGTCTCCTGGCCAAGGTGGAGGAGCGTTCCCCTGCCTCTGTGGCCGAGTACCGGGAAAAGCTCCGGACCCGCATGGAGGAGGTCCTGGCCAACACCCAGATCGACGAGGCCCGCATCCTCACCGAGGCTGCCCTCTTTGCCGATAAGGTGGCCGTGGACGAGGAGACCGTCCGCCTCCACAGCCATCTGTCCCAGCTGGAGGAGATGCTGACCCAGGACGGCCCCATCGGCCGCAAGCTGGACTTCCTCATCCAGGAGTTCAACCGGGAGGCCAACACCATCGGCTCCAAGTGCAGCGATGTGGAGATGTCCCGCATCGTAGTGGACATCAAGGGCGAGATCGAGAAGATCCGCGAGCAGGTC
>JAFXCU010000041.1 GCA_017521345.1 Ruminiclostridium sp.
AACGCCGGCGGTATTGCCGAGATGGCCGGTCTTCCCGAGGAAGTCCGCGAGCGCACCGACGCTCTTGACTCTCTGGGCAACACCACCGCAGCTACCGGCAAGGGCTTCGCTATCGGCTCCGCATCCCTGACCGCTCTGGCTCTGCTGGTCTCCTACGTCAACATCGTGCAGGAGGCACCTCCTGATAAGGTTCTGAACTTCACCCTCACCAGCCCCACCGTTCTGGTCGGTCTGTTCATCGGCGCCATGCTGGTATTTGTCTTCTCCGCTCTGACCATGAGCGGCGTGCAGAATGCCGCCCAGTCCGTTGTGGTTGAGGTTCGCCGTCAGTTCCGCGAGATCGCCGGTATCATGGACGGTGATGCCGATCCCGACTATGCCTCCTGCGTGGCTCTGTGTACCAAGGGCGCTCTGCACGAGATGGTAGTTCCCGCCATCATCGCCATTGCCGTCCCCATCGCCACCGGCTTGATCCTCGGCCCCACCGGCGTGGTTGGTCTGCTGGGCGGCGTCTCCGTCACCGGTTTTGCTATGGCAGTCTTCATGTCCAACGCTGGCGGCGCATGGGACAACGCTAAGAAGTACATCGAGCGCGGCAACCATGGCGGTAAGGGCTCCGACCAGCACAAGGCTGCTGTCGTCGGCGACACCGTTGGTGACCCCTTCAAGGATACCTCCGGCCCCGCTCTGAACATCCTGATCAAGCTGTGCTCCACCGTCTCCATCGTGTTCTCCGGCCTGATCATCGCATTCTCCCTGCTGTAATTTTACAAGCTATTAAAACGGACGACCCATTTCGGGTCGTCCGTTTTTTCTCTCCTCCAGAACTTTTGTTTTACAAACACCTGATTCTCCTGTATAATAATGCGTATTCTTGATAAAATGATCGAATCATTTTATCGTGCCATTTAAGATGGCACGCCGCCTTTGGCGGCAAGAAAAGCATTGCACGTCGTTTTGCGGCAAAAGCCGCAAGCCGCAACAGGTGCGGCTTAATAAAATGCTCTGAAAGCATTTTATTAAAAACTAGTATAAAGTGTTATCATATGCTAATAGGGGGAACACCCATGCTGAAAAAACTCCTTCCTCTGGCGCTGGCCCTGGTCCTGACCCTCACCGCCTGCGGCCCCGCCTCTCAGGAAGTCTCCGAAGATGAAACCTTTACCCTGGTGACCACCACCTATCCCGTCTACCTGCTGGCCAAGGAGGTCACCCGGGACGTGGAGGGCATCACCGTCACCTGCATGATCAACCAGGGCATCGGCTGCCTCCACGACTACACCCTATCCATCCACGACATGAAGATCCTGGACCGCGCCGACCTGCTGGCCCTCAGCGGAGCAGGGCTGGAGGACTCCATGGCCGACGCCATCGCCTCGGCCAACTGTCCCCAGATCGACTGCTCCGCAGGCATCCAGCTCCTGGAATCCTGCCACGAGCACGACCATGCCCACGACCACGATCTGGATGCGTCCGAGGAAGCCGAAGAGGACGACCACGGCCATCACCACGAACATGACAACCACATCTGGATGGACCCCCTCCGGGCCGGACAGATGATCCAGAACCTGGCCGATGGTCTGGCCCAGGCCGACCCGGCCAACGGGGAGACCTACCTGGCCAACGCCCAGGCCGCTTCCGCTCTCCTGGCCGAAGCCCACGAGGAGATCTTTGCCTCCCTGGCATATCTTTCCTGCCGGGATCTCATCACCTTCCACGACGGCTTCGCCTACTTTGCCGATACCTTCAACCTGACCATCCTCCGGTCCATGGAGGAGGAGGCTGGCAGCGAGGCCTCCGCCCATGACGTGGTGGAGCTTCTGGAGGAGATCCACCACCACGCCCTCCCCGCCATCTTCACCGAGGTCAACGGAGGCACCGCCACCGCCGAGATGATCCAGCGGGAATGCGGCATCCCCATCTACGCCCTGGATATGATGATGAGCGGCCCCACCGAAGACGTCAACGGCATCCACACCTATCTGGACCGCATCATGCAGAACGCAGAGACCCTGCAGGAGGCCTATTCATGAGGTTTGAAAAGAAAGACAAGACCGGCTTCGGCCGCATCCCCCTCCGGGGCCGCCCGGGGACCTGCCAGCTCCGGGTCCGTGACCTGGGGGTCACCCTGGAGAGCGACACCATCCTCCAGGGAATCAACTTCGACCTGAACTGCCGGGAGATCGTGGCCCTCATCGGCCCCAACGGGGCGGGCAAGTCCTCCCTGTTCCGGTCCATCCTGGGCCAGATCCCCTACTCCGGTACCATCAAATTCGAGCTGGCCGGGGGCTACCCCAGCCGCCCCAAGATCGGCTACGTCCCTCAGAGCCCCAGCTTTGACCGGGACTACCCCATCAGCGTTCTGGACTTCTTCGCCGCCGCCATCGGCCGCTGGCCGGTCTTCCTGCCGGTGCCCAAGTCCCTGCGCACCCGGGTGGAGGAATGCCTGTCCCGGGTCCACGGGGAGGCCCTCATCGACAAGCGCATCGGCACCCTCTCCGGCGGCGAGCTCCAGCGGGTCCTCATGGCCCTGGCCCTGGAGCCCATCCCCCAGATCCTCATTCTGGACGAACCCCTCTCCGGCGTGGACGTGGGGGGCGAGCACCTGCTCATGGAGATGCTGGACGAGATCCGCCAGACCTATGACCTGTCCATCTTCTTCTCCACCCACGACTTCAACACCCTCCAGCAGTACGCCGACAAGGTCATCCTCCTCCAGCACTCCATCCTGAAGGTGGGCACCCCCAACGAGGTCCTCCGGTCCCCGGAGTTCCAGTCGGTCTTTCATCTGAACCTTGGCATGGAAGGAGGGAACCCCTGATGGAATTCTGGTACTGGCTGGTGTCCTGGCTGCCCTTTGAGTGGGCCGCCCCCGACTCCATGCTCTTTATGAAGCACGCCCTGCTGGCCATCCTGGTGGTCACCCCCCTCTTCGGCCTTCTGTCCACCATGGTGGTGGAGAGCCGCATGGCCTTCTTCTCCGACGCCCTGGGCCACTCCGCCTTCACCGGCATGGCCATCGGCGCCATCTGCGGCCTGGCTGACCCCGTAGGGGGGGCAGTCATCTTCGCCATCGTCATCGCCTTCCTGTTCACCCTGGTCCGCCAGAAGACCCGCATGGCCAGCGACACGGCCATCAGCGTGTTCTCCTCCGCCGCCGTGGCCCTGGGTATCTTCATCAGCACTATGGGGGGCCAGAGCTTTACCAAGTTCAACAGCCTGCTCATCGGCGACATCCTGTCGGTCTCCCCGGCGGAGATCGGCCTGCTGGCCGTCATCCTGGTGCTGGTGGTGGTCCTGTGGGTGACCTCCTTCAACCAGATGATGCTCTCTTCCGTCCACCAGGCTCTGGCGGACAGCCGAGGCATCCAAGTGGTCTGGAAGAACTTCCTCTTCACCGCCGCCATCGCCGCCGTGGTCACCATTACCATGAGCTGGGTGGGCCTGCTGGTCATCAACTCCCTGCTGGTCCTGCCTGCCGCCGCCGCCCGAAACCTGGCCCGGAACCTGCATCAGTATCACCTGATCTCCGTGCTGGGAGGCCTGGTCTGCGGCATCGGGGGCCTGATGGTCTCCTACTACCTGGGGGCCTCCACCGGTGCGTCCATCACTGTCCTGCTGGCCCTGTGGTTCTTCCTGTCGCTGCTGTTTAAGGGGAAGCACTAAGGGCGGGCGGATACTATCCGCCCCTACATAGGGATGTACCACGCCATGTAGGGAATGGTCTTGACCATTCCGCTCGATCCCGTACCCACGCCGGAGCGGTCAAGACCGTTCCCTACATCATAGATCGGTGGGGCCGGGATGTAGGGGCGGCTATCAGCCGCCCGTCCAGCCTCCCTTTCTCTGTGGCTCACTTGTAACCCGCTGTGGCAAAAACCACAGCGGGTTTTATCTTCTTGACATACCTCGCCATTCTAGGTATACTATACCTAGATACACTAGGTATACAAGGAGGAGGTACGCCATGCACGACAGATTTCATGAATACAGCCACAACGTGGCCCAGTATGTCCGCCACGCCACAGGCAAGGAAAAGGCCACCCTCCGCAAGGAGCTGGAAGACCACATGGCCGACCACGCCCAGGCCCTCCTGGACGGGGGCTTCCCCGAAGACCACGCCTACCGGGTGGCCGTAGACTCCATGGGGGACCCGGAAACGGTAGGCCGAGCCCTGAACAAGGAGTACCCCCTCCGGTGGCTCATCCTCTCCCGGCTGGTCTGGCTGGCCGTCCTGGTGGCTGCTCTCCTGCTGGTCCTGGCTCTGGCCCATGGCCTCAAGGGTGCCGCCGGCAGTCTGGAGGCCCGACAAGCTCCCAGGGAGCACCACCCAGCTGAGGTCCAGCTTCCTGACGCAGAACTGATCCCCCTGGACTTCACCCAGACCTTCCCCAACGGGG
>JAFXCU010000042.1 GCA_017521345.1 Ruminiclostridium sp.
GCCGAGGGTCTGGCCATGAAGATCTTCACCGGCGACGTGCCCTACAAGCTCAAGGACAAGGAGGTCTACCTGCTGGACCTGACCTCCCTGGTGGCCGGCACCCAGTTCCGTGGCCAGTTTGAGAGCCGCATGAAGGGCCTCATTGAGGAGATCAAGAAGCTGGGCAACATCATCCTGGTCATCGACGAGGTCCACAACCTGGTGGGTGCCGGCGATGCCGAGGGCTCCATGAACGCCGCCAACATCCTCAAGCCCGCCCTCTCCCGTGGCGAGATCCAGGTCATCGGCGCCACCACCCTCACCGAGTACCGGAAGCACATCGAAAAGGACTCTGCCCTGGAGCGCCGATTCCAGCCGGTCATCGTCAACGAGCCCTCCATCGAGGATGCCGTGGAGATCATCAAGGGCATTGCCCCCTACTACGAGGAATACCACCAGGTGAAGATCACCCCTGACATTGCCCGCCTGGCGGTCATCATGTCCGAGCGGTACATCACCGACCGTTTCCTGCCGGACAAGGCCATCGACCTCATCGACGAGGCCTGCTCCGACGCCAACCTGAAGAACAAGGCTCTGGCCCGTTCTGCTGAGATCCAGAAGGAACTGGCCGACATCGAAGTAGAGCGGGAGGTCCTGTCCGGCGACACCAGCGACCGGGTCTTTGAGCGGCTGGCAGAGCTCCGCAGCAAGGAGCTCCAGCTACTGGAGGAAAAGCGCGCCCTGGGCGACCAGGAGACCCCCGTGCTGACTCTGGAAAGCCTGGCCCGGGTGGTGGAGCTGTGGACCAAGATCCCTGCCAGCACCATCCAGGAGCAGGAGTACGAGCGTCTGGCCAAGCTGGAGGAGCGGCTGAAGGAGTCCATCGTGGGCCAGGACGAGGCCATCGCCTCTGTGGCCGCTGCCATCCGCCGGAACCGTGTGGGTGTCTCCTCCAAGCGCAAGCCTGTCTCCTTCATCTTTGTGGGCTCCACCGGCGTGGGCAAGACCGAGCTGGTGAAGCGGCTGGCCGACGACCTCTTCCACTCCCCCGAGTCCCTCATCCGCCTGGATATGTCCGAATTCATGGAGAAGCACAGCGTCTCCCGGATCATCGGCTCTCCTCCCGGCTATGTGGGCTATGACGAGGCCGGTCAGCTCACCGAGAAGATCCGCCGGAAGCCCTACTCCGTGGTCCTCTTTGACGAGATCGAAAAGGCCCACCCCGACGTGCTGAACATCCTCCTGCAGATCCTGGACGACGGCCACATCACCGACGCCCAGGGCCGTGTGGTGAACTTTGAAAACACCGTCATCGTTATGACTTCCAACGCAGGCAGCGACTCTTCCTCCGGCCCTCTGGGCTTTGGCAAGACCGCCAACGAACTGAACAAGGATAAGGCCATGAAGGCCCTCCAGCAGTTCCTGCGTCCTGAGTTCATCAACCGTGTGGACGAGGTCATCTCCTTCAACCAGCTCAGCGAGGAGAACTTCCGCTCCATCGCCCTCATCATGCTCAAGGAGCTCCAAGAGGTCATGGCCGAGAAGAGCCTGACCTTCACCTGGGACGAGGCCGTCCTGGACGTGTTGGTGAAGGACTCCTACTCTGTGGCCTATGGTGCTCGGAACCTGCGCCGGTATATCCAGAAGCATCTGGAGGACCCCATCGCCACCAAAATCATCGAGAGCTACCTAAACCCCATCTCCACCCTGAAGGCTGTGGCCGAGGACGGGAAGATCAACGTTCTGGCTCTGTAATGCAAACAAAAACTCCGTCAGCGTATTTTGAATACGCTGACGGAGTTTTTTTATCCGCTGACCACATAGCCGTTGACGGTAACGAAGGCCACCTCGTTGCCCAGGTCGTCGTTGACCTTCACCTCGTAGAAGCAGATGCGCTTGCCGTCCTTCACCTGCCGGGCTTCGGCAATGAGACGCTTGCCCTGGGCGGTCTTGAGAAAGGTCACCTGAGAGGCCTGGGTCACCACGTCACGGCCCTGGTTGGCCGCCACAGCAAAGGCGAAGTCCGCCAGGGTAAAGATGGCTCCCCCCATGGGGATCCCCAGGGCGTTGCAGTGACGGGGCTCAATGGTCATGGAGACCTTGGCATAGCCGTAGTGGGCCTCGTCAATGACAGCGGCCAGGCCGTCGGACACGAACAGGTCATGGATGAATTTATCTTTCAGTTGGTTCAGGTCTGCCGACATGGCGGGTCCCTCCTGTTTTCTTGATGCTGGGATTACTGTACGCCAAAATTTTCACCTTGTCAATGAAATTCCTGGTTGACAAATCCGGCCAATCATGGTATGTTAGTTATGCGGTTAGTTAGTCTAGTAACTAACCAACAACCCAAAGGAGGTGACCCTATGCCGTTCCAGGGTGAAAAGCCCATCTTCCTGCAGCTGGCCGAACAGCTGGAGGAGGCCATCCTCTCCGGTGCCTACCCGGAGGGCAGCCAGGTCCCGTCCATCACGGAATATGCGGCGACCTATAAGATCAACCCCGCCACCGCCAACAAGGGCATCAACCTCCTTGTGAGCGCCGGGCTCCTGTACAAGAAACGGGGCATCGGGATGTTTGTGGCAGAGGGGGCCCGGGCCAAGCTGCGGCAGCAGCGGTCTGAGGCATTCTACCAAGACTATGTAAAAAAACTGGTGCGGGAGGCCCAGAACCTGGGACTGGACCTGGACCAGCTCACCGAACTCATCCAAAGGGGGTACTACGATGTCCATTGAATTACAGTCCATCAGCAAGCGATTCGGCTCCACCCAGGCCCTAGATCAGGTGACCCTGACCCTGGAGGAAGGCCACATCTACGGCCTCCTGGGCAACAACGGTGCCGGCAAGACCACATTGCTCTCCGTCCTCACCGACCGGCTCCGCCCCGACAGCGGCAACGTGCTGGTAGATGGGGAATCCGTGAAAAACAACGACGATGCCCTGGGCAAGCTCTTCCTGGTGGGGGAACAGAACTTCTTCCCGGAAGACATGAAGGTGAAGCGGGCCTTCCAGGTGGCAGAATCCTTCTACCCCGACTTTGACCTGGAACAGGCCCACAGGCTGGCCAAGGAGTTTGGTCTTCCCCTGAAAAAGAAGATCACTTCCCTCTCCACAGGCTACGCCTCCATCTTCCGGCTGGTGCTGTGCCTCAGCGTCAACACCCCGTACATCCTCTTCGATGAGCCCGTCCTGGGCCTGGACGCCCAGAACCGGGATCTGTTCTACCGGCTCCTCATTGAAAAGTACAGCCAGGAGCCCTGCACCGTCATCATCTCCACCCACCTGATCTCTGAGGTGGAGAACATCGTGGATCACACCATCATCCTCCGGGAGGGCCGCATCATCCGGGATGCCCCCACCGAGGACCTCATGGAAAACACCTATGCCGTCTCCGGTCCCACCGGGATGGTAGACCGTTATACAGAGGACAAGACCGTCCTCAGCAGCCATTCCCTGGGCGGTCTGAAAACCGTCAGCATCCAGGGCCAGCCCGAAGCTGACCTGCCCGAGGGTCTGGAAGTCAGCCGGATGAGCCTGCAGGATTACTTCATCAGCCTCCAGGAGGCCGCAGAAAGAGAGGAGGAACGAGCATGACCACCCCTATGAGAGCTTCCATCCAGCATCAGCTGAGAGACTACCGCACCAGCGGCCTGATTCTCTTCGGCGTGAACTTCATCCTCATCGTCCTGGCCATCGTGGGCCTGTTCTCCGTTGGCGTCAACGGAGAGGTCACCTACAGCGCCTACGGCTTCTCCGCCGCTATCTTCATGCTGGTCAGCGGTATTGTCACCGCCCGGCAGACCATCCGCCTGTGCGCCCAGATGGGTACCGGCCGAAAGACCGCCTTCCTGAGCCTCCTGCCTTCTGCCGTCATTGCCGCCCTGGTCCTTGCAGCCGCCGGTGAGCTCCTGCTGATCGGCGCTCAGGCCGTGACAGCCGGACACCCGGAATTCTATTTCAACGACCTCTACGGCATCATCTACGTGGGGTTTGATGACACCCTGACCGCCGGTCAGCACGTGGTCTCCGTCCTCTTCTCTGCCTGCCTGATGCTGGCCTGCTACGGCTTCGGCCTGTTCTGCTCCTTCCTCTACTGGCGGCTGAGCAAGATCGGCTGCGTCATTGCCGGCATCACCATGGGCGCAGTCTTCACGGTCGGCCTGCCCGGCCTGGGCTGGAAGCTCCAGGACCAGCTCACCGCCCTCATGGAGTTCTGCCTGAAGTCCGGCTGGAACTGCATGGCAGTGTTCCTTCTGATCGGCGGATTCTTTACCCTCATCAGCTGGCTGCTGGTGCGGAACGTGAACATCCGCGGTTGGCACAAATAACCATATCAAAAGCGCATCGGTTGTCCGATGCGCTTTTATCTTGCAGATACCTCTCCCCTGTTGTACAATGAAGAAAACCCTCAAAGGAGGAGATACCATGTTTGGAAAAGAGAAAAAACAGGATGACCGCTTTTATGTGAAAGAAAAGTGCGGCAGTTCCATTTCCGACTCCGGCCTGATGCAGGTCATCGTAGACAAGGAGACCGGTGTGAACTACCTGTGGGTCAAGTCCGGCTATGCAGGCGGGATCACTCCCCTGCTGGATGCTGAGGGCAAGCCCATCGTAGAGAGGTATTAAAATATGGAACTGACTTTTGATCAGGTGGGCGAGCTGCTGGACGAGATGGCCGAGCAGTTTCCCCCGGTCTTTTTTGAAGAACTGAACGGCGGCATCCTCCTGGAAGAGGAAGCCAAGGAAGACCCCCTCTTTTCCCCCGGGGAGATGTATTTCATGGGGGAATACATCCAGGACGGGTATCTGGGCCGGTCCATCAACCTCTATTATGGCTCCTTCCTGGCCTCCGCCCGAAACGAGGACTGGGACGAGGAGACCTGGAAGCAGGAACTCTACACCACCCTGGCCCACGAGCTGACCCACCACATTGAGGGTCTGGCCAACGCCCACGGCCTGGACGACAAGGATGAGGAGGACCTCCTCCGCTATCTTCAGGAGTTTTACCCCCAGGAATGACCTCTCTTCCCCTCAAAATACGCCACCATATCTTGTGGACGGCCCAAATTGGTTACAAATCGGTATCAAGATGTTGAAATTTTTTTACGATTGACCACAAAATATTCTCATTTGATATTGAAATTCTCCGCAATTTGTAGTAGTATGTAGAAAATGCTTAAATGTGCAAATCATGTCCGTTTTTTCGGACTTTGGGACAATATCGGGAGAAGCTTTGAGGAGGAATATGCCCATGGGATTCTTAAGTGCACTGCGCCGTAAGCCGGCAGAAGAAGAGCTGTACGACGAGTACGAAGAGAGCTACGCATACGAAGAAGAAGAAAACTGGGAGAGCGCTGGTGCGCAGCCCATCCACAGCGTGGCTGATATGCGCGTGGTGGTGGTGGAACCCCAGGAGTATAAGGACGCATCTAGAATCGCAGATCACCTGCGCGACATGAAGTTCGTGGTGGTGAACCTGGCCAAGACCGAGACCGAGATCGCTCGCCGTCTGCTGGACTTCATCTCCGGTGTCATCTTCTCTGAGGACGGCCACATCATGAAGGTGGCTACCAACGTCTATGTGGTGGCTCCCTACTTCGTGGATCTGAACGACCTGACCGGTTCCGGTGCTTCCGGCGATTATTTCTATTTCTAATTTCTCGCACACAAAAACCGCTGCTTGCGCAGCGGTTTTTTCTTGCTCAAAAGCTGTCTTTCAAAATTTGAAGGATCTCATTTCGGGTGAGGGTGTGATAGCCCCCCTGCTTACGAACACAGCTGGAGGCGATCTCACCCAGGAGGCTGTCATCGGGGATCCCCAGCTCCCGGAGGGTGGAACACATACCGCTGGCTTTGATATAATCGGCCAGGGCGTCGATCCCCGCCAGAGCCACCTCCTCGTCACTCTTCCCTGCCGGGTCCACCCCCCACACGTTGACGGCGAACCGCTTGAACCGGGGGATGGCGTAAAGGTAAACCGTCCGGTAGTAAGCGGGAGAAATGGCCGCCAGACCCATACCGTGGGTAATGTTGTAGTAGGCAGCCAGCTGGTGCTGGATCTCATGGACCTCCCAGTCCTCGGTCTTGGAGGGGTTCAGCAGGCCGCTGAGGGCCAGAGAGGAGGCCCACATGAGGTTGCTGCGGGCGTTGTAGTCCTCCGAGTTTTCCAGAGCTGCAGCGGTGTTGCGGATGAGACTCTTCATCAAGGCCTCGGAAAAATCGTCGGAAATGTTGTCCGCATCGGTGGGACTGAAATAGGCCTCCATGATGTGGGAGAAGGTATCGAAGATACCGGACACCATATGGTACCGGGGTACGCTGTAGGTAAACTCCGGGTTCAGGATGGCAAAGTCCGGGAGAAAGGCGGACTCCGAACAGGAGGCCTTCACCTTGGTCTCCTCATGGGTGATGACGGCATCCCCGTCCAGCTCTGAGCCGGTACCTGCCATGGTGACAATGGCACCTACGGGCAGTGGCTGGGTCTCCGGGTCCTGCTTTTCCAGCCAGTACTTGGTCCAGAGGTCCCCCTCCTCCACGGCAAAGATGGAGACCGCCTTGGCACAGTCAATGACCGAGCCGCCCCCCACCGCCAGGATCAGGTCGGCGTTGGATGCCCGGGCCAACCGGGCCCCCTCCAGGACTTTGGCATAGGTGGGGTTGGCCATGATGCCGGAAAACTCGGTGACAGACTTGCCGCAGGCCTTCAGGACTTCCATCACCTGGTCGTAAACCCCGTTGGCTTTGACGGAACCACCGCCGTAAGCCAGCAGAACGTTGGGGCCGTACTGGTCCAGCATCCCGGGCAGGTGCTCCATGACCGTCCGGCCGAAAAACACCTTTGTGGGGTTGTGATAGGCAAAATCCCGATCCAAAAGGGCACCTCCTATATTAGAATGTTAAATCTTCCAGCGCATCTTGATCCAGAACGGTGACCGTACCGCGGCCCAGGGAGACGATCCCACGGTCGGCAAACTGCTTGAGCATCCGGGTGACCACCTCGCGGGAGGAACCGATGTGCCGGGCGATCTGCTCGTGGGTGGCGGAATAGACCGGACCCTTCTGGTACTTGCCCTCGTCCCGAAGATAGCAGGCCAGACGTTTTTCCAGGCTGAAAAAGACGATGCGCTGGAGGGTATTCAAAGCCCCGGCATACTGGTTGGAGGCCTGCTGGTATACCAGCCGCTCCACGTCCTTGTTCTCCCGCATGAGCTGGGACAGGATGCCCGCAGGCAGAACGACCACCTCGGAGTTCACCTCGGCAATGATGTGGCTCTCAGTCTCCACCGCCTGGAAGACGCAGGAGGCGGACAGCACACAGGTCTGTCCCGCCTTGGCCCGGAGAATGGTGATCTCCCGGCCCTCCTCCGACAGGGCAAAGAAAGAGAGGCGACCCGTCCGCACGAAAATGATGCCCACGCAGGCATCCCCGTGGCGGTGGACCATCTGCCCCTTCTTATAGCTGATCTGCTGGATGGAACGGTCCAGCAGGTCCCGCTGCTCTGGGGTCAAAAAGGAATAAAAAGGAATATCCCGGTTCATAACGGCGCCTCCCATAATATTTTTTAGAATTATTTTAGTTTCGTGACTAAATCACGGAGGATAAGCATACCAAGATGGTATTATCATACCATAAAGAACGAGCAAGTGAAATATGCAAATGATAAAAACAGTACGGGAAAAACCGAAAGGAGAAAACATTATGAAGTTCTATAAGTGCAGCCATTGCGGCAACATCATTGCTTACGTCGATGCTAAGGGTCCCAAGGTCATCTGCTGCGGCGAAGAGATGAACGAACTGGTCCCCAAGACCGCTGATTCCGCTGTCGAGAAGCACGTCCCCGTGGTCGAAGTGGAAGGCAACCTGGTGAAGGTCACCGTCGGTTCCACCCTGCACCCCATGGCAGAAGAGCACTTCATCCAGTGGATCGCTCTGGAGACCGAGCAGGGCAACCAGCGCAAGACCCTGAAGCCCGGCCAGGAGCCCACCGTCACCTTCGCTCTGACCCCCGGCGACAAGGTTGTTGCTGCTTACGAGTACTGTAACCTGCACGGCCTGTGGAAGGCATAATTACAATAACCCATAACCATTCCGTCCCGCACCGCAAGGTGCGGGACTTTTTTACCTGTTTGAGCAAGTCCACAGGCTCTAAAAAGATTTTCAAAAAGATAGAAATTCGGTGATAAAATCACAGTGAATGGGTATCCTACAATGGTATGATGTGATCACAAAGAAGGAACACACAAACCTTAC
>JAFXCU010000005.1 GCA_017521345.1 Ruminiclostridium sp.
AATGGCCCCGGCCGAAGCGGGGGCCCTTCTGTGCTTTTATTGGGTAGGAGTCTCTGCTGGGGGTGTTTCGGGTGTGGGAGTGGGAGTCGGCGTGGGGGTGGGAGTCGGGGTGGTTTCACCCTCGCCGCCCTCTGCGCCCTCCTCTTCCTCGGGCTCCTCAGGAGGCACATACACGTGGACGGTACAGGTCTTCTTGGGGACATCCTCCGGGAAGAAGGTGCCGCTGGTGATGTGGCCCACGCAGTACTCGTTGGGCAGGTTGCCGCTGACAGAGCAGATCTTCACGGTCTTCATGGAGCTGGTGTCGGGGGCGGGGAACTGCTTATAGGGGATGGACAGGTGGACTTTCGCCATGACCTGCTTCCACAGGGTGGTGGAGGGGTTGCCCAGGCTGCTGGGCAGTCTCTCCTGCTGGTCGTAACCCGTCCAGACAACGGCAGTGTAGTAGGGGGTGTAACCCGCAAACCACAGGTCCTTACGGGAGGTGGTGGTACCGGTCTTGCCGGCAATATCCTGACCGGAGAAGTTGGCATTTTTACCGGTGGCACCCTGAGGACCGGTGACAACATCCTGGAGCATCTTGGTCATGTAGTAGGTGGTGCGCTCAGACAGGGCGGTGTGCTCCTCCTGGGTGTTGTCCAGCAGGGGCTCACCGTTTCGGTCCAGGACCAGGGTGTAGAGGCGGGGCTCCTTATAGACACCCTCTCTGGGGAAGACGGAGTAGGCCGCTGCCATCTCAAAGGTGCTGACGCCCTTGGTCAGACCACCCAGAGCCAGCTGGGCCCGGCCAATGTCGGTAAAGTTGGTGCCGCCGATGTTCTGGGACTCCACCAGGCTGGAGATGTGGAACTTGTCCTGCATGAAGTCAAAGCTGGTCTGGTGGCCCACCACATCCAGGACCTTAACGGCCACGGTGTTGATGGATTCCCGAACGGCCTTGGCTACGGAGACGGTGCCCTGGTAAACGCCGGTGGCGTTCACAGGCCAGGCCTTGCCGTCAATGGTATCCACAGGGGAATCCTCAAAGGTGGAGCTGGGGGTGATCTTACCCAGCTCGATACCGGGGGAGTAAACCGCCAGAGGCTTGATGGAGGAGCCGGGAGGACGGATACTGTCGGTGGCTCGGTTCCAACCGCGGCTGGAGGTCTTCTGGCCCAGGCCGCCTGCCATGGCCACGCAGTCGCCGGTCTCGTTGTCGATGATGGTGATGGCAGACTGGATGGGCTGTCCGCTGCCGGAGTTCACGTTCAGGACCTCACGATTGTTGTAGACCTCATCCACCGCTGCCTGGACATCGGGGTCCATGCTGGTGTAGATCTCCAGGCCGCCGTTGAAGACCACACCGGCGGCGATCTCCTCTGCCCAGCCGTAGGCCTCCATCAGGTCGTTGATGACCTGCTCGATGACAGCGTCCTCATACCAGCTGTAGATGGCAGAGTTCTTCTGGACCTCCTTGCCGTGGTCGAAGTTCAGCTCCTCGACAATGGCGGCGTCATACTCTTCCTGGGTGATGTATTCCTGCTCCAGCATCATCCGCAGGATCAGTTCCTGGCGCTGCTTGTTGTAGTCACGGGAAGTGGTGACCTCTCCGGTCTCCTTGTCCGTGATCTCCAGATGGCCCAGGGGGTCGTACTTGGAGGGGTTGTTGGTAATACCGATGAGGCTGGCGCACTCGGCCAGGCTCAGCTGGGAGACGTGCTTGCCGAAATACTTATAGGATGCCGTGTACACGCCGTTGCAGCGCTGACCCAGATAGATGTAGTTCAGGTACCACTCCAGAATGTCGTCCTTGCTGTAGTTCTTTTCAAACTCCAGGGCACGGAAGATCTCCATGATCTTACGCTTGACGGTGACGTCATCCTCGGTGGTCAGGTTTTTGATGAGCTGCTGGGTGAGGGTGGAGCCGCCCTGAATATCGGTGCCCGTAAGCATAAAGAGGGCGGCACGGGCGGTACGGACCCAGTCCACGCCGTTGTGTTCGTAGAAACGCTTGTCCTCAATGGCCACAGTGGCGTCAATGAAGTTCTGGGGGATCTCATCCAGCTCCACCCAGACACGGTTCTCATCGCCGTAAAGGGTCTGGATCTCGGGATAGTAGATGTCGCCGTTGGCATCCACTTCCTTTGTCGAATACATGGTGGTGGTAAGGTTCATGTTGGCCGAATAGGTATCCAGCTGGAGGTCGGCCTCGGGAATGATAACATTTTTAATGTAAGAGGCCGCCATGCATGCCAGCATGACTGTGGTAATGACGAAAATGAGCACAACAGTCATGATGATTTTAAAGGCACGGCCGTGCTTCTTTTTCTTCTTTCTTGACTTTGTGTCACGTCTTTCTCGATTGTGTTCCAATTTGACACCTCCGATGTCTATAGGTAGAAAGGATCAGCCGCCGAATTTGGGCATACCAAACCTTTGGCAGCGCATAATAACAGTACACCTATCTTATGCATTATACCACAGCTTTCCAATTTGTCTATCTGTGATTTCGCAGGTTTTACAGAAACTTCACAGAAAGATTTCTCACGCCTCCCCTTGCATTTTCTGGGATCAGAGAGTACAATAAAGCCAGATAAAAACAAGGAGCGTAGATCATGAGCGAAGAATACGGCGCAAACTTTATCACCGTGACCGACGACGACGGCAACGAATTCGAGCTGGAACATCTGGACACCATCGAGTTCAACGGCAACACCTATCTGGCCTTCTTCCCCGCTGTCAGCGAGGACGCAGCAGAGGATGAAGAGGAGGAGATGGGCCTGATCCTGATGAAGGTCATCGTGGAAAACAGAGAAGAGATCCTCTCCACCCTGGACAGTGAGGAAGAGACCGAGGCGGTCTACACCGAGTTCATGAAGACCCTCTTCGAGGACGAGGAAGAGTAACCGACCTGCCCCTTACAACATAATATGGAACACAACGCCCTGCTCGGTGCGTGAATCGGACCCTTTTAAACCCACATTTCTTAAACGGGATGCTGACTCGCCGTGTGGATTGCAGGCCTCCCGACCTCGGTTGGAAGAAGGAAGCATGAAGCATGGCGGAGGCGACCCACCTGCCATTACGTGCAGGTTTTAATCGGGTCCCCACGGCCAGAGCGGGGCGACTTTTTGCCCTTTTGACTTTCTGTCGTGCAAAGGTTCGCCTTAATTGGCCCCTTAGGCAGAAAAGCACAACATTTTGTGAAGCCCCTCGGAACAAGCCCCAAAAAGGGGTGTTTCTGGGGGTTTTTGTGATTCTACCCCGTTCCACCCCCCGGTTTATAGCATTTTGACGATATGTTTTCCAATTCTCCAATTTATGACACTGTTTCCACCTGTCAAGTAGACATTGTAGACAAAAACAACTCCTCATTATTGTTACATATTTTCAAGTGGTAAGAACTTGCCAGTTACCTCTTTCAATGTTATACTAAACGTGCAAGCAGGTTCACCGAGTCCATCCGGGATTTGGTCAATCTACATAAATTGCAAATGAGTATAATTTTGGAAAGGAATAGATTACTATGATTAACGATTTTGGTTTCATCATTCCTCAGGACTGCCAGTTCGGTCTGGGCTCCCTGAAGAAGCTGCCCGCTTTCCTGAAGGCTGCTGGCTCTGACAACGTTATGCTGATCTCCGACCGCGGTCTGGAAGCTATCGGTGTTGTCGACAAGGT
>JAFXCU010000043.1 GCA_017521345.1 Ruminiclostridium sp.
GCCGTTGCCATCATGGAGGCCACCGGCCTGCCCGCCATCGCCGACGACTCCGGCCTGGTGGTGGAGGCCCTGGACGGCGCCCCCGGCGTCTACTCCGCCCGCTACGGCGGCGAGGGTCTGGACGACACCGGCCGCTGGCAGCTGCTGCTGAAGAACATGGAGGGTAAGGAAAACCGTGCCTGCAAGTTCGTCAGCGTCATCTGCTGCGCCTTCCCCGACGGCACCGAGCTCATGGCCCGGGGCGAGGTCCACGGCGTGGTGGCTCAGGGCCCCAAGGGAGAGGGGGGCTTCGGCTACGACCCCGTCTTCTGGCTGCCCGAGCGGGGCAAGTCTATGGCGGAACTGACCGCCGAGGAAAAGAATCAGATCTCCCACAGAGGCAACGCCCTGCGGGTATTCAAAAAAGAATTGGAGAAGAAACTCAATGGAACTGACCAGTAAGCAGAGAGCACAGCTGCGGGCCATGGCCAACAGCCTGGAGCCCATCGTACACATCGGCAAGGACGGCATCGGTGAGAACCTGGTGAAGCAGGCCAACGATGCTCTGGAGGCCCGGGAACTCATCAAGTGCAGAGTTCTGGAGAACTCCATGTACACCGCCAAGGAGGCCTGCCAGGAGCTGGCCCAGCTCACCCGCAGTGAGGGGGTCCAGGTCATCGGCACCAAGTTCGTCCTGTACCGGGAGAGCCACAAGCCCGGCAAGACCGACAAGATCGTCCTGGTGAAGGACAAGAAGAAGCCCGTAAAGAAGTAAGCGCAGATTTCAACCTCAGAATAAAGGAGCAGGTGAAACCAACGTGAAAATCGGAATTTACGGCGGGACCTTCGACCCGCCTCATCTGGGACATATGGAGGCCGCCCGGTCTGCCATGGAGCAGCTGGGTCTGGACCGCCTCATCATCATTCCCGACCGGGAGCCCCCCCACAAGGCCATGGCAGAGGAATCTGCCTCCCCGGAGCAGCGCCTGGAGATGGCCCGGCTCATGGCCGACGGCCTGGGTCCCCGGGCGGAGGCCTCTGACCTGGAGCTTCGCCGGGAGGGCAAGAGCTACACCGCCGACACCGTGGAGGAACTCCATGAGGCTTTCCCTGAGGACGAGCTGTGGCTCCTCATGGGCACGGATATGTTCCTGACCCTCCAGAACTGGTACCAGCCCGAGCGGATCTTCCAGTACGCCGGGGTGGCTGCCTTCTCCCGGAACCAGGACGACACCGAAGAGATGTTCCAGGAGCAGAAAGCCTTCCTGGAGGAGAAGTTCCACGCCCGGACCACCGTGGTGAAGCTCCCCGAGATCCGGGAGATCGCCTCCCGTGACCTGCGGCGGATGCTGGCCAGCGAGTGGACCGGCGGCAACGTGGACCCCGCCCAGTACCTGTGGGAGCCGGTCTACGGCTACATCCTGAAGGAAGGCCTCTTCGGCACCAAGGCAGACCTGAAGCACCTGAGCGACAAGCACCTGCGGGCTGTGTCCTACTCCATGGTGAAGGCCAAGCGTCTGGCCCACATCCGGGGCACCGAGGAGACTGCCGTGGCCCTGGCCAAGTACTGGGGGGTGGACCCCGACAAGGCCCGCCGGGCCGGCATCCTCCACGACTGCACCAAGTACTGGGAGCTGGAGCCCTCTGTGGCGTGCTGCCAGAAGTACGGCATCGAGATGGACGAGCTGGAGATCCAGTCCCCCAAGCTCCTCCACTCCAAGACCGGCTCTGCTGTGGCCAAGCACGTCTTTGGCGAGCCCGACGACGTGGTCCAGGCCATCTTCTGCCACACCACCGGCAAGCCCGGTATGACCACCTTTGACAAGATCCTCTACCTGGCCGACTACATGGAGCCCAACCGGGACTTCGACGGGGTGGAGGAGATGCGCCGCCTGGTCTGGGAGGACCTGGACAAGGCCATGATCCTGGGCCTGGAGATGAACGTGGAGGACCTGACCGAGCGTGGGGTCCCCATCCATAAGAACACCCAGGGCACCCTGGATGAGCTGAGGGGGCGGTCCCAGTGAAGGGACGCCGCCTTTCCGAAGAGGAACGCCGCCAGCGGGAAAAGGAAGAACGGTCCCGCCAGCGGATCATGGACCAGGCCTACCGGGAGGCAGAGCGGGCGGTCTACGCCCGGATCTACCAGGATGAGTACGATTACCCCCAGGACTACCGGGAGCCCAGGGACCGGGTCTACGAGGAACGGCCCCGGCGGCCCCGTCCGCAGGAGGGGGATACCATTCCCCGTCGGCCGGAGGAATTCGACACCATCCCCCACCGTATAGAGAAGCAGGACACCAACCCCCGGCGGGAACCTGTCCGGCAGCCGCCCCCTTCTGACCGGCGGCCGGAGGACATCCCCCCGGTGAAAAAGAAGAAGAGCCGGAAGCGGAAGGTCATCCTGGCGGTCCTCATGGTCCTGGCCTTCCTGCTGGTTCTGGGCATGGCTCTGCACATCATCTTTGTCCGGGCCCCTGACCTGGACAAGGCCGAGAGCCAGGGAGAGGGGACCCATCCCGCCCTGCTGGAGGCAGGCCGGCGGGAGGACGTCTACACCTTCCTGCTGGTGGGCCGGGACGACGCCGGCGGCGGCAACACTGACACCATCATGGTGGGCTGCTACGACGTGCCCAACGGCCAGCTGGACGTGCTGAGCATCTACCGGGACACCCTGGTGGACGTGCCCTGGGAGATCAAGAAGATCAACTCGGTGTACAACAACACCGGCATGGAGGGCCTCCTGGAAGAGGTCCGGGACCTCATTGGCTACATCCCTGACTACTACTTCGTCATGGAGATGGACATTGTGGCCCAGCTGGTGGATGCCATGGGGGGTGTGGACTACAACGTGCCCTATGATATGCACTACGACGACCCCACCCAGGACCTGCACATCCACTACGACGCCGGGATGCAGCACCTGACCGGCGAGGACGCCGTGAAGGTCCTCCGCTGGCGGCAGAACAACAGCGGTCCCAGCCTCTCCGTGGGGGACGTGGGCCGTGTGGAGGTCCAGCAGAGCTTCATGAAGGCCATGATCGGCCAGGCTCTCAGCTTCAGCACCCTCACCAACATCAAGGAGATCGCCGACATCATCGACACCAGCCTGGACAGCAACCTGACCTACGGTGAGATGGTCTGGTTCGGCGAGCACGCCCTCTTCCTGCAGGAGGACGGCACCCGGTTCCACAGCCTGCCCGGCGACTACACCGGCAGCCTCTGGAGCCCCACCTATCAGAACTACCAGTCCTACGTCTTTGTCAACGACGGAGCGCTGTTAGACATCATAAACACCCACATGAACCCCTACACCACCGCCATCACCCCGGACATGCAGCACGTGATCTACGGCACCACCGTGAACAACCTGCCCACCGGGGACACGGCGGGCGGATGAAACAAGCAAAGAAGGCAGGGCCTGACCCTGTATCAGAAAGGAAGATAGCATGACACCCAAAGAGATGGCGCTGGCTATCGCAAAAGCGGTGGACAGCAAGAAGGGTAAGGACATCCTGGTCCTGGAGACCGACGGCGTCACCAGCCTGTGCGACTACTTTGTCCTGTGCTCCGGCACCTCTGCTCCCCAGCTGAAGGCGCTGGGCGACGCAGCCGAGAAGGCCATGAAGGACAACGACATCCTGCCCCACCACATTGAGGGTCACCGGGGCGGCACCTGGATCCTCCAGGACTACGGCGACGTGGTGGTCCACCTGTTCTCCGAGGAGGCCCGTGAGTTCTACGACCTGGACCGCCTGTGGCAGGACGCTACCAAGGTGGATCTGAGCGAGATCCTCGTTCCCGAAAACGGCTGAGAATAAACAATATTTTAGGAAAGCGTGATAACATTGAAGTACGAGTTTAACCGCATCGAAAAGAAGTGGCAGGACCGCTGGGCCAAGGAGAACATCTACCACACCCCCAACGCCAGCGAGAAGCCCAAGTTCTACGGCCTGGTGGAGTTCCCCTATCCCTCCGGCCACGGCCTGCACGTGGGCCACGCCCGCCCCTACACCGCTATGGACGTGGTGGCAAGAAAGCGCCGCATGGACGGCTACAATGTCCTCTTCCCCATGGGCTATGACGCCTTCGGCCTGCCCACCGAGAACTTCGCCATCCAGAACCACATCCACCCTGCAAAGGTCACCGAGCAGAACATCGCCAACTTCACCAAGCAGCTGCAGATGCTGGGCTACTCCTTCGACTGGGACCGCGTGGTGGACACCACCGACCCCGGCTACTACAAGTGGACCCAGTGGATCTTCCTGCAGCTCTTCAAGAAGGGCCTGGCCTACAAGGCCTCCATGCCCGTCAACTGGTGCACCAGCTGCAAGATGGTCCTGGCCAACGAAGAAGTGGTGGACGGCGGCTGCGAGCGCTGCGGCGGCGAGGTCATCCGCAAGGAGAAGAGCCAGTGGATGCTGGCCATCACCAAGTACGCCGACCGTCTGA
>JAFXCU010000044.1 GCA_017521345.1 Ruminiclostridium sp.
ACCCGTGAGTTCGAGCAGATGGAGCTGGAGTTCTTCTGCAAGCCCGGCACCGAGCTGGAGTGGTTCGGCTACTGGAAGGAGTACTGCCACAACTGGCTGAAGGAGCTGGGCATGCAGGACGAGAACCTGCGCCTGCGTGACCACGACCCCGAGGAGCTGAGCCACTACTCCAACGCCACCACCGACTTCGAGTTCCTCTTCCCCTTCGGCTGGGGCGAGCTGTGGGGCGTTGCTTCCCGCACCAACTTCGACCTGACCGCACACCAGACCACCTCCGGCAAGGACCAGACCTACTTCGACCAGGAGGCCAACGAGCACTACATCCCCTACGTCATCGAGCCCTCCCTGGGTGCAGACCGTGTGACCCTGGCATTCCTGGTGGACGCATACGACGAGGAGGTCGTGGGCCAGGACAAGAAGGGCAACGACGACGTCCGCGTGGTCATGCACTTCCACCCCGCTCTGGCACCCTTCAAGTGCGCCGTTCTGCCCCTGTCCAAGAAGCTGGCTGAGCCCGCTCTGGAGATCCAGCAGCAGCTGTCCAAGTACTTCATGGTGGACTACGACGACGCAGGCTCCATCGGCAAGCGTTATCGCCGCCAGGACGAGATCGGCACCCCCTACTGCATCACCGTGGACTTCGAGACCGTGGGCGACGGGGAGACCGCCGGCGACGGCTGCGTCACCGTCCGTGACCGTGACACCATGGAGCAGGTCCGTATGCCCATCGCTGAGCTGAAGGGCTGGCTGGAAGAGAAGATGGCATTTTAAGACTTTTGGAAGAATCAATTCTTCATTCTTCCAAAAGTGAAGGATTGCACCCAGGCCACACCTTGATTCCCGGAGGGAATTGTCGGTGCGGCCTGGGCGAGCAGTGTCTTTTCCCACATCATGCTGCGGGAAAAGACGGATTTGACTTGATTTCACCCTCTGCGGAGGGTGAAACTCTGCGAGGCTTATTGTTTATGCGAGATTCTTTTGAAAATGAACATAGACAGCAGGAAGGAAAGGCCAGCCATGGCCTTTCCTTTCGTGCTTGTATCCTTCCCCAGATCCCCCTGGTCCTGGCCTGGCTGGTCCTGGACCTGACCCTCCGGTTCACCTTCCGGGGGGCGGGCATCGTGGGGATCCGATATCTCCCGGCCTCCCTGTTTACCCTGGGCTGGGTGGTGATCCTGGCAGGGCTGGTGGTCCTGGTGCCGGGGAAAGCCCGGTCCCTGGTCCGGTGGCTGCCCACGGTGGTCTTCGGCCTGCTGACCCTCACCCACAGCGCCTTTATGAACGTCTTCCGCCGGTTCTTCTCGGTGGCCGCTCTGACCTTCTCCGGGGTGGGGGACTTTGTGGAGACCGACTACATCCAGTTCCACCCGCCCATTCTGGCCGCCTTCGGGGCCGCCCTGGTGCTGACCTTCCTGTCGGGACGGCTCCAGAAGAAGTTCCCCCTGCCCAAGGGGAAGAAGACCGCCCTCACCGGTCTGGCCGCTGTGGTCCTGGGTGCTGTGGCGGTGGCCGCCGTCCACTTCCTGTGCTTCCCCAAAATGGACACCGTCATCTGGGAGAACACCGGGGAGGATGCCGCAGCGGCTGCCTACCAGGACTTTACCAACTCCACCAACGCCCTGATGGTTTCCGGCCTGTACCAGTACACGGTCCGTGACCTGTGGATCTGCCTGGCTCCTGCCGGGTCTATGACTCAGGAGGAGGAGGGGGCCATCGATGGGTACATCGCCGAGTATGAGGCCGCCCGGACCGAAAACGACTACACCGGACTGCTGGCAGGGAAGAACCTGATCCTGGTCCAGCTGGAGGCCATCGACACCTGGATGCTCTCCCGGGACTATATGCCCAACCTGTGGCAGGTGAAGGAGGAGAGCCTGTCCTTCTCCCATCACTACACCCCGGCCTACATCACCGCCGGTACCTTCAACACGGAGTTTATCGCCAACACCGGCCTCCTGCCCGCCACCGGCGGCATCCCCACCTCGGTGTACACCCGGGACAGCTACCCCTACTCCCTGGCCAATCTCTTTGCCGGGGCAGGGTACACCTGCCGGTCCTTCCACAACAGTGAGGGGACGGTCTACGACCGGGGGACCATCCATCTGAACCTGGGCTATGAGAGCTACACCGGCGGTCAGGCCATGGAAATGGAGAACTACCAGCTGGACCGCTACCTCATCAACGGCTTTGAGGCCATGACCGAGGCCGACCCCTTCTTCTCCTTCGTCATCACCTACTCCGGCCACGGACCCTACGCCCCTGACCACCCCATCTACCTGAGCAACGCCGAGGCCGCCCAGGCGGTGGCGGGAGACACCCAGGGCAACTATGTCTACGCCGTGGCGGGGGCCATGGAGACCGACCGCTTCATCGGCGACCTGATGACCCGGCTGGAGGAGACCGGCCTGGCAGAGGACACCGTGGTGGTCTTCTACGCCGACCACTACAACTACTACATGATGGACGACGCCCTGAACATGACCATCAAGGGCGTGGACAACATGAATATGCTCCAGCACACCGACTTCTTCATCTGGTCCCAGGACCTGGAGGCCGGACAGGTGGACAAGGTCACCTCCACCCTGGACGTGCTGCCCACCCTGGCCAACCTCTTTGGTCTGGACACCACAGGCGCCTTCCTCCCCGGCCATGACGGCCTGGGGGACCAGGGAGGTTACGTCTTCTTCAACGACGGCAGCTGGTATGACGGGGAGGTCTACTGGGCCTCCAACAGCGGCGGCGGGGGAGACCCGGACAAGACCGCCCAGATCAGCCGTGTCATGGCCCTGAACAACAGCCTTCTGGCCGGAGATTACTACGGGCGGAAATAATGCCGTCGGAACCGACCTTTTGCTGACCCTCTGCGTGGGTAGGGCCGATGAAGGCATCGGCCCCTACAAATGGGATGTGCGTGGAACCAACGCCTGTAGGGGCGGATGCCCACATCCGCCCGCTACTCGAAGGGTTTGCCCCACATTGGTTTTCATAGACCACCCCATCACTACCTACCCCCAAAGGAGAACCCCCATGCGCAAACTTACCCGTTCCCCCTGGCTCACCGCCCTGCTCCTGCTGCTTTCCGGGCTGGTCATCAGCTATCTGTCTCTGTCTCTTTCCGGACAGGGAGAGGTCAACTGGGGGGGAGACCCCATCCTGTTCTTCTGGAACACCCTGCCCATCCTGCTGATGCTCTTTTTCCTGTGGCTGGCCCTTGGCTTTGCCTGGGTGGCCAACCTCATCACCGGCGGGGCCATCTTCCTGCTGGCGGCGGCCAACTATTTCAAGGTCCTCTACCGCAGTGAGCCCGTGGTCTGGGAGGACCTGACCCTCCTCCAGGAGGCCGGGCAGATGGCCGAGGAGTATTCCATGACCTTCACCCCCCTCATGTGGGGTTTTATTGGGGCCATACTGGCCTGCTCGGTCCTTCTCTTCTTCCTGGGAAAGGGCCGACCCAAGGCCACCGTCCGCCTGCTGTCCCTGACGGCGGTGGGTCTGGCCTGCCTGGTCTTCGTCTATGAGGTCTGCCCCGATGAGGACCGGTATGAGGCCCTGGCCGGAGACTACACCGGTCCCCAGGCCTATGCCGCCAATGGCCTGACCTACCCCTTCCTCTACAGCTATGGGGAGTATGAGCGCATCCACGCCGCTTACAACGCACCCAAAGCGGAGGCCATCCTGGCCCAGTATACCGACGGGGTCATCCCGGAGGAGAAGAAAGTGAACCTGGTGGGCATCCAGCTGGAGGCCTTTGCCGACCTGTCGGTCTATGACATCCAGGGCATCGCCCCCGATGTCTACGACGATTTCCATGCCCTGCTGGCCGAGAGCTACTCCGGCCGGCTGGTCACCGACGTCTTCGCCGGGGGCACCACCGAGACGGAATGGGCCGTCCTCACCGGGGGCAACCGCCACGACGATTTCGCCTCTGAGACCAACTCCGTGGCCTGGTATCTGAAAAGCCAGGGCTACGCCGCCAACGGCGGCCACCCCTGCAACGAGTGGTTCTACGACCGCCTCCATGTGAATCCCAACCTGGGCCTGGACGACTACCTCTTTACCGAGAATTACTATTACCAGTTCGTGCCGGAGGGGGAGAACGTGGCCTATGACGACGTCTTCTTCCCCGACCTGGAGGACCGTCTGGCAGCCCACTTTGACAGCAGCGACCAGCCCCTGTTCTCCTACAACGTCACCTACCAGGGCCATGGTCCCTACAACCTGGAGTTCACCTATTGGGGCAGCTCCTACTGCACCGGGGACTACCCCGCCCACATCAGCAATGCCCTGAACCACTATCTGTACCTGGTCCGGGACACGGCGGACCGGCTCACGGGCCTCCTGGACTTCCTGGAGAGCCGGCAGGAGCCGGTGGTCCTCTTCCTCTACGGGGACCACAAGCCCTGGATGGGCTACAGCGGCTCCATCTATGAGGAGCTGGGGATCTCCCTGGACACCTCCACCACCGAAGGGTTCCTGAACTACTACGCCACCTGGTACGCCATCTGGGCCAATCCTGCCGCCAAGGAGGTTTTGGGCCATGATTTCGTAGGCCAGGGCCCCGACCTGTCCCCCTGCTTCCTGATGAATGAGGTCTTCGACCTGTGCGGCTGGGAGGGCTCTGCCTATATGCAGGCCCAGGAGGATGCGGCAGAGACTCTGCCCGTCCTGCACACCACCGGCTGGGTGAAGGAGAAGGGGGTCTACCGGCCTGAGGCCAGTGAGGAGGGCCAGAGCCTCATGGACCAGTTCCAGAACCTCTCCTGGTATGACCGCACCCATTTTGGGACGCTGCAGGATACAGCGTCCCAGTGAAATTGAGCCGATGGCTCAGTGTAATACGCTGCTCGCGTGTGAAATTGGGCCTGTGGCCCAGTGAAATTGCCCCTTTGGGGCAGTTGTGGTGTCCCTACGGACATATTGGATTTGTATTTTTTTCTCTGAGACAGAGAAATGGGGCAAGGCTTTTTTCAGTCCTTCCCATTGGATAGGAAATCAGTAAAAACAGTTGACAACACAGTAAAAAAACCGCCTGTATCTATTGAGATACAGGCGGTTTTGTGCTATTCTATAGGTTGTATATCTGTTTGTATTTTTCCTTCCGTTTCTGAAAAACAGGACGGAGTTCAGCACAGAAATTTTCCCGAACCGAGGCAGCACCCATGAAGTATCAGCAGTGGAACATTGCAACAAGGCCGGAAGAGCCATATAAAGCCATGCGTGAGCGAGGGGTCCCCATCCTGGTGGCCTCCACCCTCTGCGCCCGGGGCGTGGAGTCTGTGGAGGAGGCCAACGAACTGCTCTCCAGCAGCGAGAAGCAGCTCCAGGATCCCCTTCTCATGAAGGACATGGACGTGGCGGTCTCCCGCATCCGGGAGGCCCTGGCCCATGGGGAGAAGATCGCCGTCTACGGCGACTATGACGTGGACGGCATCACCGCCACCTGCCTGCTGGCCCACTACCTGCGCAGCCAGGGGGGCGATGTGATCTACTACATCCCCAACCGCCTGGACGAGGGCTACGGCGTCAACCGGGGCGCCGTGGACCATCTGGCTCAGGAAGGGGTCAACCTGGTCATCACCGTGGACTGCGGCATCACCGCCGTCCAGGAGGTGGAATACGCCCGGGAGAAGGGCATCGACTTCATCATCACCGACCACCATGAGTGCAAGGAGGAGCTCCCCAAGGCCCTGGCCGTGGTGGACCCCCACCGGAAGGACTGCGAATATCCCTTCAAGGACCTGGCCGGCGTGGGCGTTGCCCTGAAGGTGGTCATGGCCCTGGGAGGCCGGGAGAACTACCGGGCCCTCTTCCAGGAGTACGCCGACCTGGCTGCCGTGGGCACCGTGGCCGACGTGATGCAGCTGCTGGGCGAGAACCGCACCATCGTCCGGGTGGGCCTGAACCACCTGAAAAAGACCCGCCGCCACGGGTTATACTCTCTTATGGTGGAGGCCGGTACCCTGAACCGGTCCATCAACTCCACCACCGTGGGCTACTGCCTGTCTCCCCGCATCAACGCCGCCGGCCGCATGGGTCAGGCCGCCATGGCAGTGGAGCTCATCCTCACCGACGACCACAGCCGGGCCGATCTGCTGGCCCACGAGCTGTGCGAGCTCAACCGCACCCGCCAGGCGGTGGAGCTGGATATCTTCAACCAGTGCACCCAGCGGCTGGCGGGCAAACAACAGGTGGACTGCCTGGTCCTGGAGGACCGGAACTGGCACCAGGGGGTGGTGGGCATCGTGGCCTCCCGCCTGAGCGAGCAGTTTGCCTGCCCCGTGTTTATGATCTGCCTCCAGGAGGACGGCAAGGGCAAGGGCTCCTGCCGGTCCTACGGCGGCTTCAACCTCTTCTGCGCCCTGGAGCGGTGCGACGACCTGCTGGAAGGCTACGGCGGCCACGCCCTGGCAGCAGGCTTTACCATCAAGGAGGAGAATATCCCCGCCTTCCGGGCACGAATGGAAACCATCGTGAAGGAAGACACCGGCGGGGAGAAGATGGTCTCCACCCTGAACATCGACGGGGAGATCGAGGACGTTGCAGTCCTCACCGTGGAGCAGGTGGAAGCCCTGTCCATGCTGGAGCCCTACGGCGCCGGCAACCCCAAGCCTGTGTTCTCCCTGTGCGGGGTCACGGTCACCTGCATGTCTGACGTGGGCGGCGGACGCCACCTGAAGATGCGGGCCAGCCGGGACGGCCGGACAGTGGATATGATCTTCTTCTCGGTGACCCGGGCCAAGTCCGGCCTGGCCGTGGGGGACAAGGCCGACGTGGCCTTCTATCCCCAGATCAACGAGTACCGGGGCTCCCGGACGGTCCAGCTCCACCTGGTGGACCTGCGTCCGGCCTACTCTGCCAGCGAGGCAGACGACCTGGCCCTCTATAACCGCTTCCGGGAGGGTGGAGTCATCACTCCCAAGGAGGCCAAGAAAATGATCCCCAGCCGGGACGAGTTTGCCGGGCTGTGGCGTTATCTGGCCGGCCGCAACGGCGAGGTGGTGGACACCCCCAATCGTCTGGCCCGCCGGGTGGCCCATGAGGCCGACCTGTGGGAGTCCCCCCTGCGGACCATGGTCTGCCTGGACGTGATGGAGCAGCTGGACCTGCTGAAGGTCTGGCCCGAGGAGAGCAATGCCATCCGGGTGAAGCTCCAGAAGCGCCGGAACAAGGGGAAGGTCAACCTGTTTGACGCCCCCCTCATCCAGCATCTCCAGGCCATTGCCTGGAAAAGAGAAGAGGGCAGTGAGCTGACCAACGCAAGTTTCTGAACTTGACTTGACGAAAAGCCAAGGCTCCCTCGTCAGAGGGAGGCAAAGAGAAAAGAGATATCATCCCCGCTGGAGTGAGCGGGAAAACCCAGAGGGAAAGGGGAACCGCTATGGAAGACAAATTGGACATCCGATTCCGAGAGCTGGAAGAAAAACTCAAAGGTATGGAGGAGGCTGACCTGGTGAAAGTCCGGGAGGCCTACCACTACGCCAAAAACTACCACGGCGGGCAGCTCCGCAAGGATGGCTCCCCCTACATCACCCACCCCCTGGAGGTGGCCCACCTGGTGGGCGAGCTGGGCCTGGACGCCGAATCCGTCATGGCCGCCCTGCTCCACGACACCATCGAGGACACCGACGCCACCTATGAGGACGTGGCCAAGCGCTTTTCCCCTGCCGTGGCCGACCTGGTGGAGGGTGTCACCAAGCTGGACAAGGTGAAGTACACCTCCATCGAGGAAAAGCAGATGGAGAACCTGCGCAAGATGCTCATGGCCATGGCCAAGGACGTCCGCGTCATGCTCATCAAGATCTGCGACCGTGTCCACAACATCCGCACCATGGAGTTCCAGTCCGAGCGGAAGCAGCGGGAGAAATCCCTGGAGACCCTGGAGGTCTACGCCCCCATCGCCCACCGCCTGGGTATGCAGCGGATGAAGTGGGAGATGGAGGACCGCTCCCTGAAGTTCCTGGACCCCGTGGGCTACAAGGAGATCGACGAGGAACTGGAGAGCCAGGCAGAAAAGCACGCCGCTTTCATGTCCGCCATCCAGACCGAGATCGAATCCCGTCTGGCCCGAGAGGGCATCTCTGCCACCGTCTACGGCCGGGTGAAGCATATTTACTCCATCTACCGCAAGATGTACTCCCAGAACAAGACCCTCAGCGAGATCTTTGACCTCTACGCCTTCCGGGTCATCGTGGACGATATCCCCACCTGCTACAGCGTTCTGGGCTGTATCCATGATATGTACAAGGCCCTCCTGGGCCGATTCAAGGACTATATCGGCACCCCCAAGCCCAATATGTACCAGTCCCTCCACACCACGGTCATCGGCAACGAGGGCATCCCCTTCGAGGTCCAGATCCGCACCTGGGACATGCACCACATGGCCGAGTACGGCGTGGCCGCCCACTGGAAGTACAAGCAGGGCATGAGCCAGAAGCAGCTGGGTACCGAGGAGACCTTCGCCTGGGTCCGCCGTCTGCTGGAAAACCAGCAGGACACCGACGCGGAAGAATACATCCGCACCCTGAAGGTGGACCTCTTCGCCGACGAGGTCTTCGTCTTTACCCCCAACGCCGACGTCATCACCCTGCCCGCCGGCGCCACCCCCATCGACTTTGCCTATGCCATCCACTCCGGGGTCGGCAACGCCATGACCGGCGCCAAGGTCAACGGCCGCATCGTGGGCTTTGACTACCAGCTCAAATCCGGCGAGATCGTGGAGGTCATCACCTCCAAGAACGCCAAGGGCCCCAGCCGTGACTGGATGAAGCTGGCCAAGAGCAACCAGGCCCGCTCCAAGATCCGCCAGTGGTTCAAGCGGGAGAAGCGGGAGGAGAACGTGGCCCAGGGCCGTGCCATGTTTGAGAGCGAACTCAAGCGTGTGGGCCTCACCATCGCCATGATCTCCACCGAGGAGATGCTCCCCCATGTGCTGGAGAAGATCCGCTTCAACTCCCTGGAGGAGATGTACGCCGCCATCGGTTACGGCGGCGCCTCCGCCCAGAAGTGCGCCAACCGTGCCCGTGAAGAGGTGGTCCACCAGGACCGCCAGCAGGCCGAGCGTCTGGCCGCCGAGAAGGCCGAGCAGGAGCAGGCCGCCCAGGCCGCCCGTGCCACCGTGGACTCCGGCATCGCCCGCCAGGGCAACCAGAAGAAGTCGGTCTCCGGCGTCATCGTCTCCGACATGACCGAGTGCATGGTGAAGTTTGCCAAGTGCTGCACCCCCGTTCCCGGCGACGACATCGTGGGCTTCATCACCCGTGGCTTCGGCGTGTCTGTCCACCGGGCTGACTGCCCCAACGCCATGAACGGCATGAAGCGGGAGAACGAGAAGGACCGCTGGATCAAGGTCAGCTGGGACGTGAACAGTCTCAACACCTACAAGACCTCCTTGGAGATCATCGCCAAGGACCGTGTGAACCTGGCCCTGGACGTGACCACCGCTCTGGCCTCCACCAAGATGCCTCTGCTGTCCTTCACCGCCAACGTCCTGCCCGACGGCTACGCCAAGTTCAACCTGGTGCTGGAGGTCCGCACCCAGGGTGAGATCACCACCGTCATCAACAAGCTCAGCCAGGTGAGCGGGGTGTACCAGGTTGCAAGAGTATCTGGCTAAGACATTTCAGCCTCGCAGAGTTTTGCCGTCCTGACGGCAAAAAAGCAATGGAATCATGTTTCCCGCGGCATGAACGTGGGAAACATACTTCTCACGGAGAGAACGTGCGGCCCTTGGGCCGTGCGCTGAACGGAGTGAATATCCACATTTGGGAGCCCAACAAAGTGGGTCCCAAATGTCAGAAAATAATGGGAACATAAAGGAGCCGGACACTTCTGGACGGCTCCTTGCCGTGCCCGCCAAACCATAGAAAGAAGCGAATACCATGGAACATAACTTCCAGCCCCTGCTCTTCGGCGGGGACATCAACGTCTACAGTGTGGCCCGTGCCTTCCACGAGGCCTACGGGGTCAAGTCGGTCTGCTTTGGCAAGTTCGCCTCCGGTCCGGCCTACGGCTCCGACATCATCGACTACCGGGTCTGCGCCCAGAACGAGGACCCGGAGACCTTCCGCCAGAACGTGGCCGACGTGGCCGCTGAGTTCGGGGACAAGACCATCCTGGTCATGGGCTGCGGCGACAGCTATGTGAAGCTGGCAGCAGAGAACAAGGAGTCCTTCCCCGCCAACTGCATCGCTCCCTACATTGCCGGCGACACCATTGGCAAGCTCAACAACAAGGAATACTTCTACGAGCTGTGCGACCAGTTCGGCATCGACCACCCCGGCACCTTCGTCTACCGCAAGGAGATGGGCCACGACTTTGAGCTTCCCTTCCAGGCCCCCTACATCTGCAAGCCCTCCAACGGCGTGGCCTACTGGGAGCACCCCTTTGAGGGCAACGAAAAGGTCTTCACCTGCCCCGACCGGAAGAACCTGGAGGAGGTCCTGGACAAGGTCTATGCCGCCGGCTACCCCGACACCATGATCATCCAGGACTTCGTCCCCGGCGACGACAGCAACATGCGGGTGCTGACCTGCTACTCCGACCGGAACGCCCAGGTGAAGCTCATGTGCCTGGGCCACGTCCTGCTGGAGGAGCACACCCCCCACGGCATCGGCAACCACGCCGTCATCCTCACCGAGGTCAACGAGGAGATCTGCCAGAAGGTCAAGGCCTTCCTGGAGGAGATGCACTATGTGGGCTTCTCCAACTTCGACATCAAGTACGACACCCGGGACGGCAAGTACAAGTTCTTTGAGATCAACTGCCGTCAGGGCCGCAGCAACTACTACGTCACCGGCGCCGGCTACAACATCGCCAAGCTCCTGGTGGAGGACCGGGTGGAGGGCAAGGACCTGCCCTTTGTCCTGGCGGACAACCCCAGCCTGTGGCGGGTGGTCCCCCGTAAGGTGGCCTACGACTTCATCGTCTCCGACTACCACGCCGAGATGAAGGCCCGCATCCGGGAGGGCAGGGAGGTCACCCCCCTGTTCTATGACAAGGACAAGGCCTTCGGCCGCACCCTGCGCATGAAGAAGAACCTGCTGGGCCACTTTAAGAAGTTCAAGCAGTATTACGAGAAGAAGAACTGACTTGTTGAACCCGCTTCGCTGGGCTTCAACAAGTGAGGGATTGCGCTTCGCTCAGCGCACGGGGCAGAGCCCCGCACGTTCCCTCCGCGAGCAGTATGATTTGCCCGGCGCATGTCCGTGCAAATCATGATTGGATTTCCTTCCGCCTCTGCGGAGGCGGAACTCTGCGAGGCATTCGCAGAAAGGAGTACCTATGAAGAACGAAGGAATTTTAGGTGTTCTGGGCGGCATGGGCCCCCAGGCCACCAACACCTTTTACCAGCGGATCATCGACCGCACCCAGGCCGAGACCGACCAGGAGCACCTGCAGGTCCTCATCTGGAGCGACGCCAAGATCCCCGACCGCACCGCCGGCATCTTAGGGGGCCGACAGGAGGAGGTCTTCCAGCACCTGCTGGCCGACGCCCAGCTCCTGGAGCGGGCAGGCTGCACCGTTCTGGCCGTTCCCTGCAACACCTCCCACTTCTTTGCCGACCGGATCCAGGCGGAGATCAGCATCCCCATCCTCCACATGCCCCGGCTGACCGTGAAGGCCATCCAGGCGGCAGGGAAGAAGACCGTGGGCATCCTGGCCACCGATGGCACCATTCAGACGGGGATCTACCAGAAGGAGCTGGAGAATGCCGGCCTCACCGCCGTGGTGCCTCCGGAGCACATCCAGAAGACCGTCATGTCCATCATCTACGATGAGATCAAGCGGGGCGAGACCGGCTCCCGGGAGAAGTTTGCCGAGATCGACGACTTCCTCCGCCAGGCCGGCTGCGACTGCGCCATCCTGGGCTGTACCGAGCTGTCGGTCTACCGGAACCTCCACAGCCTGCCCCCTTACTATATCGACGCCATGGAGGTTTTGGCGGAAGAGGCCATCCTCCACTGCGGGAAGAAACTGAGAAACATCTGACTTTGGGAAGGGGATATTCTTCCCCCTTCCCAAAGTGGTTTTTGCAGCCTGCTGCAGCGCACGGGCTTTGCCCGCACGTTTGCAGGCTGAGCAGTATTTTTTCCGACGCACATGTCGCCGGAAAAAATGATTTCATCTGGTTTCACCGCTGAAGCGGTGAAATGCGCAGACAGAAACAGCCTGTCAAAAAACCTCGTAGAGTTTCGCCACCGCAGTGGCGAAATAAAGTCAGATTGGTTTTCTGGCGCGACATGTGCGTGCCAGAAAACACTTCTCGGCCTGCCAGTGTGCCCAAAGGGCGCACGCAGAAGGCCGCAATCCCCATTGTCGGAAAAGGCTTCGCCTTTTTCGACAAGCTTAGAAAGGAAATCACTATGAACCTGACCCTTTACCCCCTGGGGGATTACATCCAGCTGTTACAGAGAGAGAACCTGCTCATCCAGGCCAAGGGCGCGCCCCTGACCCGGGAGGTGGCCCTGGTCAGCTGTGACTCCCGCCAGGTAGAGCCCGGCACCCTGTTCATCTGCAAGGGTGCCCACTTCAAGGCCGAGTTCCTCCAGTCCGCCAAGGAGAAGGGGGCCTTTGCCTACATTGCCGAAAAGCCCTACGAGGACGTGGACCTGCCCTGCCTGCAGGTCAGCAACGTCCGCCTGACCATGGCCATCCTGGCCGATTTCTACTACAACCATCCCTCCGGCAAGCTGGGGGTGGTGGGCATCACCGGCACCAAGGGCAAGTCCTCCACCACCTACTACCTGAAGTATATCTTTGACGAGTATCTGGCCGCCAAGAAGCAGAAGCCCAGCGGCGTGGTGGGCGGCATCGAGACCTACGACGGCGTGGAGAAGTTCGAGTCCCACCTGACCACCCCCGAACCCCTGGACTTAGAGCGCCACTTCGCCAACGGTGTGTCCACCGACATGCGCTACCTGACCATGGAGGTCTCCAGCCAGGCTCTGAAGTATGACCGTGTGCACAACGTGGAGTTTGCCGCCGCCGTCTTCCTGAACATCGGCAGCGATCACATCTCCCCCATCGAGCACCCCGACTTTGAGGACTATTTCAACTCCAAGCTGCGGATCTTCTCCCAGGCGGCTGCCGCCTGCGTGAACCTGGACACCGACCATGTGGACCGGGTCCTGGAGGCCGCCCGGGTCTGCCCCAGAAAGATCACCTTCTCCCAGAAGGACCCCTCCGCCACCATCTTCGGCTATCAGGTCCAGAAGAAGGGGGGGGATATCGTCTTCCGGGTGAAGACCCCCCGTTACAATCGGGAGTTCCGCCTGACCATGCCCGGCCTGTTCAACGTCCAGAACGCCCTGGCCGCCCTGGCGGTCTGCGAGGCCCTGGGTATCCCCGAGCAGTACGCCTACACCGGCCTCATGAAGGCCCGTGTCCCCGGCCGTATGGAGCTCTACGCCAACTCCGATGAGAAGGTCTCCGTCCTGGTGGACTACGCCCACAACAAGCTCTCCTTCGAGACCCTGTTCCAGTCTGTCAAGGAGGAGTACCCCGGCCGGAAGATCATCACCATCTTCGGCTGCCCCGGCTATAAGGCCTATGACCGCCGCAAGGACCTGGGCGAGATCGCCGGACGCTTCTCCGATCTGGTCATCCTCACCGAGGAGGACCCCGGCGAGGAGCCTGTGGAGAATATTTGCAAGGATATTGCACAATATGTGGAACAGGAGGGCTGCGAGTACTCCATCGTGCCCGACCGAGGCGAGGCCATCCGCCAGGCCATCCTGGGCTGCACGGACCCCACCGTCATCCTCCTCACCGGCAAGGGTGCTGAGACCCGCCAGAAGCGGGGCATCGAATACATCGACACCCCCTCCGACGTGGAGTATTCCAAGAAGTACCTCCACGAGTACGATGTCCAGCACGGCATGGACGGCATGAGCAAGGTCCGCTCCCTGCTGGAGGTCCTCCCCCTGCTGCGCCGGTACGAGGGCAAGACCATGGTGGTCAAGTACGGCGGCTCCGCCCTGGATGCCACCTCCACCGACACCATCCTGGAGGATGTGGCCGCCCTTCAGTCCGTGGGCGTCCGGGTGATCCTGGTCCACGGCGGCGGCAAGGAGATCTCTGCCCTGCTGGAGCGGATGCAGGTGGAGACCAAGTTTGAAAACGGCTACCGGGTCACCGACCAGGCCGCCCTGGAGGGGGCTGAGATGGCCCTGTCCGCCCGGGTGAACAAGTCCATCGTGGCTGCCCTGGACCGCATCGGCGCCCGTGCCTGCGGCGTGTCCGGCCGGGACGGCGGTCTCATCACCGCCCGTCAGAAGGACGAGAAGCTGGGCCTGGTGGGCGCCATCACCAAGGTGGATCCCCGCCTGCTGACCACCCTGCTGGACGCTGGCTACCTGCCCGTGGTCTCTCCCATCGCCCGCAGCGAAGAGGGCGGAGCCTTCAACTGCAACGCCGACGATGCTGCCCGTGCCGTGGCTGAGGCTGTGGGTGCGGACAAGCTGGTCTTCCTCACCGACACCGACGGCATCCTGGTAGACAGCCACAACCAGTCCACCCGCATCGCCAAGATGGACGTGGCCCGGGCCAAGGAGCTCATGGACTCCGGTCTCATCGCCGGCGGCATGATCCCCAAGACCCTCAACTGCATCCACGCTGTGGAGCACGGCGTGGGGTCCGTCACCGTCCTGGACGGCCGCATGGACCACGCCATCCTGCTGGAGTCCATTGCGGAGAAGTCCCTGGGCACCACCATGGAGAAGAAGCACTAACGCAGCATAACGTGGGGAAAACCCTACACGCAGTGGGCGGATGAAGGCATCCGCCCCTACAGAAAAGTGCGTGAATCCAAGCTATTGTAGGGGCCGATGCCCACATCGGCCCGACTGCCTGCGTTTTATTACTATCCACAAGGAGAAACTTTCAATATGGTCCACATCGAAACCCTTCCCAACGGGGTGCGCATCGTAACAGAGAAAATGGATACCGTCCGGTCTGTGTCCCTGGGCATCTGGGTGGGGGGCGGCTCCCGGGAGGAGACCCCCCAGGAATCCGGTGCGGCCCACTTCATTGAGCACATGCTCTTCAAGGGCACCGAGCACCGCTCCGCCGCCGACATCGCCCGGGAGACCGATGCCATCGGCGGCCAGATGAACGCCTTCACCACCAAGGAGTGCACCTGTTTCTACGGCCGGGTCCTGGACGACCACCTGCCCCAGGCTCTGGACATCCTGTGGGACATGGTCTACTGCTCCTCCTTCACCCAGAAGGCGGTGGAGACCGAGCGGGGGGTCATCCTGGAAGAGATCGACATGTACGAGGACACCCCCGACGACCTGTGCGCCGAAAAGCTCTTTGCCCAGGTCTTTGGGGACAGCGCCCTGGCCCGGCCCATCCTGGGTACCCCTGAGACCCTGGAGACCATGACCGGGGAGTCCCTCCGGGACTTCCACCGCCGCCACTACCGGGCGGACAACACGGTGGTCTCCCTCTGCGGCAGCTACCGGGAGGAAGACTTAGCGGAGATCCGCCGCCGGTTCTCCACCCTGGAGGCCGGGACCCCTGCCCAGCTGCCCCAGGCAGCCTATACCCCCGGCTTTGTGGCCACGGCCAAGCCCATCGAGCAGAACCATCTGCTGCTGGCCTTCCCCGGCCTGACCTATCACTCCCCCCGGCGCTTCGCCCTCCAGACCCTCTCCGCCATCCTGGGCGGCGGGGTGTCCTCCCGCCTCTTCCAGGAGGTCCGGGAGAAGCAGGGCCTGTGCTACTCTGTCTACTCCTACGGAGCCGGCCACGCCGACACCGGCGTGTACTGCATCTATGTGGCCCTGAACCGGGACACCGAGCAGCAGGCCCTGGAGACCATCCGCCGGGTGGTTACGGAGTTCACCGAGAACGGCCCCACCGATGAGGAACTCTCCCGTGCCCGGGAGCAGTCCAAGGCCAACGTGGTCATGGGCATGGAGTCCACCCAGAGCCGCATGAGCCACTCCGGCCGGTCCCTCCTGTTCACCGACAAGATCCTGTCTGCAGAGGACATCCTGGGGGCCTACGACGCCGTCACCCGGGAGGACGTCATGTCCCTGGCAAGAGAGATCTTCGACTGGGACCAGGTCTCCCTGTCCGCCGTGGGCCAGGTCCGGGACGTGGAGGAGTACAAGGAAATCTTATTAGGGTAAATAAAAAAAGAACCTTCCGGCTGGAAGGTTCTTTTTTTCGTGTTCGAGCAAAGGCTCCCCTTTAGAGGGGAGCTGGCAGCCGTCAGGCTGACTGAGGGGTGTGATCCTGCGATAGAATTGTCGTACCGGTACGACAACATACCCTTTGACCCCGCACCCCTCCGCCCCTTCGGGGCACCTCCCCTCACAGGGGAGGCATAGCGCTTTCGATCAATACGGCTTACACAAAATCTCGTGGATGTGGGTGGCCAGCACGTTGGCGGAGTAGTTGGGGGTGATGATGCAGGCGGCGTCGGAGCCCCAGGAGGACCCGCCCACGGCTACCACGGGCTTGCCGTAGTCAATGGCCCCGCAGTCCAGGGCCATGATGGAGATCTCGGTGCAGACCTTCACGCCCTCCCCGAACATCCGCAGGGCGGCGGCCATGATCTCCACGGGGGAGACCCCGCCGAACTTCTTGCTGATGCCCCGCTCGGCGCCGGACAGGGCATGGGCGGCGGTGACCAGGGTGACACCGCTGTCCCGGAGGAACTGGGCGGTCTCCTCGGGCATATCGTTGACGCCGGGCTCCTCCATGCCGAACACATGGCGGACCACCACCAGCTTGTTGGGGAAGTTCTTCTCCTTGGCCAGGGCCACCAGTTTTTTGGCGGTTTCCCCGGTGGAGGAGGCCAGGACCAGGTCCAGGCCACGGTCCCGGGCGGTGTCCAGGGCCAGGTTCAGGGTGGCGTCGGTGTTGACCCCGCCCACAGTTTCATAGACGATCATAGGAAGGCTCCTTTCAGCCCCGCTGCTTCTTCAGCAGACGGATGTCCTGGCCCACGAAGGGCAGGGTGTGGTATTCCCCCTCCAGCCGGGAGGCCACCTGGGGGGTGTACCGCTGGCGGAGACTGTTCATGTCCAGGTTGGAGGAGATGACCGTGTGCTTGCCCTCCACCAGACGGGTGTTGATGACCTCGTACAGGGCGGCCTGGACGAAGGGGGTGGTGAACTCGCTGCCCAGGTCGTCCAAAATCAGCAGGTCGCAGGTGAGGTAACGGCGGGCGTCGGCCTCGGCCTGACGGATCTCCTCCCCGTCTTTGGCGAACTTCCGGGTCTCGAACCGGGAGAAGATGTTGGCCGCCGTGTCGTACACCACGGAATAGCCCTTTTCCGAGACCACCCGGGCCATGCAGGCGGACAGGAAGGTCTTGCCCAGACCGGGCTTTCCTGTGAGGAAGAGGTTCTTCTGGGCCACGGTGCCGAAGTGCTCGGCGTAGTTCCGGCAGATGGTCAGCACCCGTTCCATGTGCTCCCGGGGGGACCGCTTCAGGTCGGGCCAGAGTTCCCGGTCGTAGTAGTCCAGGCGGAAGGTCTCGAAGGACTGCTCTCCCAGGTTCAGCAGGGAGGACAGGCTCTTGATCTGCTCCTCCTGGCAGAGGGCTTTCAGACAGCCGCACATGGTGGAACCCCGCCAGCCCCGGTCGCTGCACAGGGGGCAGTAGGGGAGGTTGTCCAGGGCGTCAGGGCCGTACCCGGCCTGGGCCAGGAGGGCGGCCTGCTCGTCCTGGAGGGCCAGGTTCTCCCGGCGGAGAGCCGCCAGGGCGGCCTGTCCGTCCAGCCCCTTCCGCAGGGAGGCCGCCAGGATCTTGGGGGCGGTCTGCCGGAGGAGGCGGTCGATCTCCCCGGTGCGGGGGAGTTTTTGATAGATCTCCCGGCGGAGGGTGTCCCGCTGGGCCTGATGGGCCTCCTGGGCTTGTTTCAGTCGGGCCTCTGCCCGGGCGATGATCTCTTCGCTGTATGCCATGGGTCACCCCTCCTTTCCGGGGAATGTGTTGATGTCGGCCAGCATCCGGTCCATATCGCTGGTGGAGATGGGGGAAGCCTCAGGCTGCTGCCCCCGCTTGGGGAAGCTGGGCTTCCGGCGGGCCTCGGCGGCCTCGATGTCGGCCACGGTTTTCAGCCCCTGGTTGTGCCAGCTGGTGAGGATGCCGTTCATGTAGCTCCAGCGGAACTTGTCGTTCTGCTTGGCCATCTGGAAGACCGTCCGCTCATAGGCCAGGCGGAGGACCTCGTCGGAGAATCCCAGGTCGATCCAGGTGTGGAGGTAGGCCTCCTCCTGGGGAACGGGGTCCCGGCCGGTGATGCCCAGGATGGCCAGGATCTCCACCCCACGGGTGCCCAGCCTTTGCTGGCGCTGGAGGTAGGAATCGGCGGCGTCCAGGGTGAGAACGCCTGCCTTGTACCACTTGTTGGCCTCCCGCTTGATCTGGGGCAGGGTGGGCTTGCGGCCCGGGCCGTACTTCCGGGCGCTGACCTCGGCGCACCAGCCCACCAGGGTGAGGACCACCTCCGGGGGCATGGCCAGATGGTCGTGGATGAGCAGGAGGGGTTTCAGGTCGGCAGGGGAGAGGACCTTCCCCAGCATCCGTTCCACCTCGGGCACCAGGGCGGCAAAGCCCCCGCCGTTGGTGAGAGCGGCAGTCACGTCCTGGGAGGTGTACTCGGGGGGACGGTCGTCCTCCAGCTTCTTCTCGGGGGCGGTTTTGACCGGCTCGGTGGGGTCGGCCAGCTTCATGACCACCAAGGCCTGGTGGGCCTTCTCCAGCCGGTCGGCCTGCCAGTGCAGGGTGGAGGCGTCCTTGCCTGCCAGCATACACAGGTAGAGGAGGGCGGCGTCACCGTTGTCGGCTGCCAGGAGCCGGTCCGCCGCCTTCCGGTGGAGGGATATGATGTTGCCGGGTAAGAGCAGGCCGTTGGACATACTGCCGCCTCCTTTCAAAATCAGATAGAGTAGACTTTTATTCTACAGGAAAATCAGGCTTTCGTAAAGGGGATTTTGTCCTAGGTGTTTGGGATCTCTGCCGTATAAGTGTCCTCCCCATGGGTCTCCTCCTGACCCTTCCCCTTGACAGTGTACGCAAACATGATTTATGATAAAGGGTATCTCATGATTAAATTGGGTCAGTAGGCCCATTTCCAATATACGACAAGGAGAAATCCCATGGCAAAAACCAAGCAGGAATACGGCA